>DASQWG010000226.1:0-2415 GCA_035640375.1 Actinomycetota bacterium | reverse complement strand
CGCGACAGCCAACGACGTTCCGACCACCACCACCCGCCGACCGAGGGTAGGTCTCCGGGTCACTCGGCCTCACCTCCCTCCGTTCGTCCCGGTGGAGGAGGAGACCGGGTGCCTCTATCTCGTCGGCGAGGATAGGTCCGGTCCGCGGCGTTTCGCATCCCCCGGTCGGGGGATATGGCCACGGAGGGCGGGCTACGCCGGAACGACGAGGCCCGAGGGCGCCGTCCCTACTTCGAGGCCTCCTCGCGCTCCCCGAGGGCGGCATGGGCCGCGGCCAGGCGGGCGATGGGAACGCGGTATGGGGAGCACGAGACATAGTCGAGGCCGATCCGGTGGAAGAACACCACCGAGGCGGGGTCCCCCCCGTGCTCGCCGCAGATCCCGAGCTTGATGTCCTCGCGGCTCTTCCGCCCTCGTTCGCAGGCGAACTGGACCAGCTCGCCCACCCCTGGCTCGTCGAGGGTCTCGAACGGGTTCGACGGCAGGACCTCGTCCTCCAGGTATCGGGCCAGGAACTTGCCCTCGACGTCGTCCCGGGAAAACCCGAACGTGGTCTGGGTCAGGTCGTTCGTGCCGAAGGAGAAGAACTCGGCCTCCTCGGCGATCTCGTCGGCCGCCATGGCCGCTCGGGGCAGCTCGATCATGGTCCCCACGAGGTACGGGAGCACGACCTCGCGGTTGGCGAGCACCTCGTCGGCCACCTCCCGGACGTCCGCGGCCACCGTGGCCAGCTCCTCCCTGGTGGCCACCAACGGCACCATGATCTCCACGCGGGGATCGCCGCCACGCTTCTTCACGTTGCAGGCCGCCTCGATGATCGCCTGGACCTGCGTCCGGTAGATCTCCGGGTACAGGATCCCCAGCCGGCATCCACGGAGGCCCAGCATCGGGTTGTTCTCCTCGAGCGCCACGACCTCGCGGAGCACCCCCTCGGCCTTCCGCTTCCCGCCGAACTCCCGGAGCAGCTCCTTCGACGCCTTCCGCTGCGGCGTGGCCATGGCCACCTCGAGCTCCTTCGACGACGGGAGGAACTCGTGGAGGGGCGGGTCCAGGAGTCGGATCGTCACCGGGAGCCCATCCATGGCCTTGAAGATGGCCTCGAAGTCCTTCCGCTGGGCCGCCAACAGCTTCTTCAGCCCGTCGAAGTAGGGCTTCACGTCTGGCGCGTGGAGCCGCTTCTTCGCCTCGCGAACACCCCGGTCGGCGACCCTCTGGTCCCTGGCCCTGGCGACGGCCGCCTCCCGCTCGGCCTCGGCAAGCGCCAGAAGCGCCGACCGGGCGATCGGGGCCGACAGGATCACCTGACGGAACGTGGGAAGCCGGGGGTCCCCCGGCGTGCCGAACATGTGCTCCGTGCGGCACAGGCCGATCCCCTCGGCGCCGAACGTCCTGGCCTGGCCGGCCGAGGGGCCGTCGTCCGCGTTGGCCCGGACCCGGAGCTGGCGGATGGCGTCGGCCCAGCCGAGCAGGGTCTCGAAGTCCCCCGACAGCTTCGGCTCGACCAGGGGAACCTCGCCGAGGACGACCCGGCCGGTGGTCCCATCGATCGAGATGACCTCCCCCTCCTTGACCCTGGTGCCGTCCACGGTGAACTCGCGCCTGGCGTGGTCGATCTTCAGCGCCTCGGCCCCGCACACCGCCGGCTTCCCCATCCCCCGAGCCACCACCGCGGCGTGGGAGGTCTTCCCGCCGTGCGATGTCAGGATGCCCCGTGCGGCGATCATCCCGTGGAGGTCGTCGGGGTTCGTCTCCCGACGGACCAGCACCACGGCCTCGCCGTCCTCCCCCCGTTCGGCCGCGGTGTCGGCGTCGAAGACCACCGCGCCCACGGCGGCGCCGGGCGAAGCGTTGAGCCCCTTGGCCAGCACCTCCACGTCGGCCTTCGGATCGAACTGTGGGTGGAGCAGCTGGTCGAGGTGGTCGGGCTCAACGCGCAGGACGGCCTGCTCCCGTTTGATCAGCCCCTCGGTGGCCATATCCACGGCCATCCTCACCGCGGCTCCGCCGGTTCGTTTCCCCACCCGGGTCTGGAGCATCCAGAGCTTCCGCTTCTCGATCGTGAACTCGATGTCGCACATGTCGCGATAGTGGCGCTCCAGCTTCTTCATGATGTCGAGGAGATCGCGGTAGGCCTCGGGGTTCAGCCGGCGGAGCTCGTGGAGCGGGAGGGTGTTGCGGATCCCGGCCACCACGTCCTCCCCCTGGGCGTTCGGCAGATAGTCACCGTAGATCCCCTTCTCCCCCGTGGCCGGGTCGCGGGTGAACGCCACGCCGGTGCCGGAATCGTCGCCGAGGTTGCCGAACACCATGGCCACCACGTTGACGGCCGTGCCGAGGTCGTCGGGGATGGCGTACTGCCGCCGGTAGACCTTGGCCCGGTCATTGTTCCACGACCGGAACACCGCCTCGATGGCC
>DASQWG010000225.1:0-6445 GCA_035640375.1 Actinomycetota bacterium | reverse complement strand
CTGCCACGGTCCCGCTCTTCGTACAGGTCCCGGAGCCGGGCCGCGGCCAGCCGGCGGGCCAGGTCATCGGCCTCTGTTTGCAGGGCCTCGTACCTCGAGGCGGCCTCGGCCTGCTGCTTCAGGGGACGGAGCCGGCGCTTGAGCTCGGCCAAGACGTCCTGGAGCCGGAGCAGGTCCTGGTCGAGCGCGGCGAGCTTGCGGACGGCCCGGTCCTTGCGGCGGCGGTGCTTGGCGACCCCCGCGGCCTCCTCGATGAACTGCCGGCGCTCCTCGGGCCTGGCCACCAGGACGTCCTCGAGCTGGCCCTGGCCCACCACGGTGTGCAGGGCCCGGCCGATGCCCGTGTCCGACAGCAGCTCCTGGATGTCGAGGAGCCGGGCGTTCTTCCCGCCGACCAGGTACTGGGACTCGCCGGACCGGTACACCACCCGGCCGACCGCGATCTCTGCATCCGGCACCGGGATCAGGCCGGCCTCGTTGTCGATGACCAGCGTCACCTCGGCCAGGCCGAGCGCAGGGCGGGCCGGGGAGCCGGCGAAGATCACGTCGGCCATCTGACCCCCGCGCAGCGCCCGAGGGCCCTGCTCCCCGAGCACCCAGGCGATCGCGTCGACGAGGTTCGACTTCCCAGAGCCGTTCGGACCGACGATCACGCTGACGCCGGGAGCGAACTCGAGGACGGTCTTCTCCGCGAACGACTTAAAGCCGCGGATGGCGAGCGAGCGAAGGAACATCCGGCGCGATGCTACCAGCGGGTCGGCCGGGAGTCCCGGAAGCTGGACGAACCGCTCTCAGTGACGGACGTCGAACCCCTGGAGCCCCTCGGGGGACTCCTCGATGGCCTCGACGTCGGTGACCTCGGCCCCCCGCGGGCCGGTCCGGCACCACTCGACCATGCCCTCGACGGCATCCTGTTGGCCCTCGAACACGGCCTCCACCCGCCCGTCGGGAAGATTCCGGACCCACCCGGCCAGCCCTCGGGCGCGGGCCCGCTCCCGGGTCTCGTACCGGAAGAACACGCCCTGGACCATCCCCGACACGAACACGTGCCGCCGAACCACCCGTGCCTCAACTCTGGCACTGCGGGCAGAAGTAGGAGTTCCTGCCCGAGTACTTCACGACCTCGATCGGCGTCCGGCACCGGCGGCACGGCTCCCCTCGCCGGCCGTAGACCTTCAGCTCGTGCTGGTACTCCCCCGGCTTGCCGTAGATGTCGACGTACGCCTCGTCGGCCAGCGTGGTCCCCCGGAAGCGGATCGACTCCTGGACGACCTCCTGGATGGCCCGGTACAGGCGCCGGACCTCCTGGGCGGAGAGCTCCCCGGAGTTCCGATCATGCCGCAATCCCGCGGCGAACAGCACCTCATCCGAGTAGATGTTGCCGAGCCCGGAGACGAACTGCTGGTCCATCAGCAGCGGCTTCAGCTTCGTGGCCCGGCGGGCCAGCACGTTCGAGAACTGCTGCCACGTGAACGTCGACTCCAGCGGATCTATGGCCAGGTGGGCCAGCTCCTTGACCCGACCGAGCTCGTCGACCGGCCGGACGAACAGCTCGCCGAACGTGCGGGGATCCACGAAGCGGAGATCGCCCCCTTGCTGGAATGTGATGATCGCGTGCGTGTGGTTGTCGAGAGGCACGCGCTTGTTGCCGCGGAGGAACCGGCCGCTCATCCCGAAGTGAACCACCAGCACGCTGCCGTCCTCGAGGTGGAGCAGGACGTACTTGCCCTTCCGGTCGGCCTTGGTGAACCGGTGGCCCTTGAGGCGATCGCGGAACTCCTTCGGCGTCTTGTGCCGCCGGATCACTCGCTTCGAATTCTTCATCCGGCGAACCTCGACCTCGGCGATCCGCCGGCCCACCACGTCCTTCTCGAGGTCCCGCCGGACCACTTCGACCTCGGGCAGCTCCACCTAGGCCTCCCCCGCTTCCTCGGCCGGCGCCTCCTCCACGAGGCGCTGATACGCCTCGCGGGCGGCCCGCTGCTCGGCCTCTTTCTTCGATCGCCCTCGTCCCCGTCCGTACCGATCTCCGGCGATGAACACCGTGGCCGTGAACTCCTTGGCGTGATCGGGACCCCGCTGCTCGACCCGGTATTGAGGGACCTGGCCGACGTCCTGGGCGGCCAGCTCCTGCAGCGCCGTCTTGTGGTCGCGGTCGCCCTCGCCGCGCACGTACGCCTCCATGCGAGGCCAGAACAGGCGGGCGATCAGGTCGCGGGCCGCGTCGAGCCCTCGATCGATGTACACGGCCCCGAGGACGGCCTCCATCGCATCGGCGAGGATCGAGGTCTTGTCCCGGCCGCCCGAGCCCTCCTCCCCCTTGCCCAGGAGGATCGCCGAGCCGAGGTCGAGCTCGCGGGCCACGTCGGCCAGCGTCAGCATGTTCACCGTGGCCGCCCGGAGCTTCGCCAGCTCGCCCTCGGGCATGTCGGGGAACCGGGCGTAGGCCAGATCGGTCACCACGAGTCCCAGGACGGCGTCGCCCAGGAACTCCAGCCGCTCGTTGGTCTGCTCCGTGCTCTGCTCGAACGCGTAGGAACGGTGGGTGAGCGCCGCCTCCCGGATGGCCCGGTTCCTGAACCTGATGCCCAGTGCCCGCTCCAGCGGGCTGGATCGTCCGCGCGCTCTACTCGACCTCAACCTCCACCGCCTGCCGACCCCCGTAGTAGCCGCAATTCGCGCACACGCGGTGCGGGAGCTTCGGCTGATGACACTGCGGGCACTCGCTGTAGGTGGGCGGCGTCCCCTTCCAGTTCGCCCGCCTCGCGTCTCGCCTCGACCTGCTCGTCTTCCGTTTCGGTACGGCCATCGTTCCCTTCCTTCAGTCGTCCAGTTGGAGCTGGTCCAGGGTCGCCCAGCGCGGGTCGACCCCCGGCCCGCACGAACACTCGCCGAGATTGCGATCGCCGCCACACCGCTCGCACAGTCCGAGGCAGTCCGGCCGGCACAGCGGCGAGAACGGCATCCCGAGGACCAGCGTGTCGCGCACCATCGGCTCCAGGTCGATGTGGCCCTCCGTGACGGGGTACTCGTCGGCTTCCTCGGGGGCGCCCGGCGCGAACAGCTCGCGGACCTCGACCCGGAACTCATCTTCGAACGGCCGCAGGCACCTGGCGCACCGGAACGCGATCCGACCCGAGAGCGGCCCCGAGACCTCCACGCCCTCGACCACCGACTCGAGGAGGACCTCCATGCGCACCGGCTGGTTGCCGGGAACGCAGGCCAGCTCCATGCCGAGCTCGTCGAACCGCTCCTCGAGCGTCACGCGGCGAGCCGCGCCGGGCTCGTGGAGCAGATCCCGCACGTCCAGGAGGACCATCACGCGCCCTCCCCGGCCAGGTGCTCCTCGGCCAGCGTGGAGCCCCGGAGCCGCTCCCGGCCCCGTCCCACCTGCTGGAGCGTTTGATCGAGCTGCTCCTGGATCCGGGACAGCTGGCCCTCCTGGGCCTCTCGGATCTCGGCGATCTGCTCGAGGGCCCGGGTCAGGGTGGCCTCGAACGCCGCCAGCTTCTGGTCCATGTAGTCCTCGGCCTCGTGCCGGATCTGGCGGGCCTGGCCGCGGGCCTCCTCGAGGATCCGCTCGGCCTCCTTGACCGAGGCCTTCACGACCTCCTCCTGGGCCAGCAGCTTCGACTGCTGCTCCAGAGCGTCCTGGATGATCCCCTCGGCGTCCTTCCGGGCCTTGGAGAGGAGCTGCTCCCGATCCTTGACCACCCATCGGGCCTGCTTGATCTCCTCGGGGAGGGCCGCCCGCATCTCCTGGACCAGCTCGAGGGCCTCCTCCCGGTTCATCAGCACGGAGGTGGAGAGCGGCATCGACTTCGCCTCCATGATCAGCTCCTCGAGCTGCTGGATCCGTCCGGCGATGTCCACCTAGGCCAACCTCTCCTTCAGCCGGGTCGCCACGTGATCGGGCACCAGTCCGGACACGTCGCCCCCGAACCCGGCGATCTCCTTCACCAGCGAGGACGACAGGTACGACCAGCGCGGGCTGGTGGGGACGAAGCAGGTCTCCACCTCGCCGAGGTGCCGGTTCATCTGCGCCATCTGAAGCTCGTAGTCGAAGTCCGACACGGCTCGGAGCCCCTTCACGATCACTCCCACGCCTCGGGCCCTGGCGTGATCCACCAGGAGCCCCGAGAACGACTCGATCTCCACGTTCGCCAGCCCCGACAGCGCCTCACCGAGCATCCCCACCCGCTCGGCCACCGGGAACAGCGGCTCCTTCGACGGGTTCTCGACCACCGCCACCACGACCCGGTCGAACAGGCCGGCGGCCCGCTGGACGATATCCACGTGCCCGTTGGTCACCGGGTCGAAGGTGCCCGGGCAGAGGGCCGTCAGGGTCACGCTGCCTCCTGGAGGACGAGGATCCGGGTGTCTCCGTAGGTCAGGGTTCTGACGACGCTCCAGTGTACTGGAATGACACCCGTGCGATTCCCCTTCGGCCTGGTGAGGGCCACGGTGCCCCCCGGAGTCATCACGCCGGCCAGGCGGGCCAGCAGGCCCTGGACGGCCTCGGCCGCGTGGGAGTACGGCGGGTCCAGCAACGCCAGGTCGAACGGCCCTCGGTGGCGGGTCAGGGCGGCGTCGACGTCCGACCGGACCACCGTGGCCCGGGCCCCCAGCCCGGTCCGCTCCAGGTTCTCGCGGATGGCCCGGACCGCCCCGGAGGACGCATCGGCGAACAGACACGACGCCGCCCCCCTGGACAGGGCCTCGATACCCATGGCCCCGGTGCCGGCGAAGAGGTCGGCGCACCTGGCCCCCCGGACCCGCTCCCCCAGGCTCGAGAACAGGCCCTCCCTGGCCCGGTCCGACACCGGACGGGTTCCGCGCGGCACCCTCCCCAGCCGGATCCCACCGGCCGTGCCGGCGATCACCCTCATGGCCTGGGCCGAGCCACGCCGAGCACGTGGGGCCGGACCGGGGTGGGCGGGCCGTACGAGGCGGGACGGACCGCGACCTCGAATCCGGCCGCCCGCAGCGCTGCCAGCGTGTCGCGGTTCGGATGGCAGTTACACCCGCATCGGTGCCACAGCGGCGTGATCACGTCCTGGACCAGCGCGGCCCGGGGCCGGGTCGAACGGACGTGCTCGTACACCCTGACCTCGCCACCGGCTCGGAGAACCCGCCGAAGCTCGGCCATCGCCCGCGCCGGCTCGGCCACCGAGCAGAGCACGTAGCACGCCACCACGGCGTCGAACGCGTGATCCCGGAACGGCAGGTCCTCCGCCACGCCCCGAAGCACGGATGCGGAGGCCCCGGCACGGTGGGCCCGCCGGGCGGCCCGACGGGCCATGGTCGGCTCGGGCTCGACCGCGACCACGCGGACACCGGGCTCGTACAGCGCCAGGTTGAGGCCGGTCCCCGCGCCGACCTCGAGGACGGTTCCTCGGAGCCCGTGAACCAGCTCCTCGCGGTTCTCCATCTCGGTTCGGCCGCCGAGCCGGACGACGTGGTCCCAGGCCCTGGCGAAGATCGGATGGGCCCTCACGAGTGGAACAGCCAGTCGATCGAGTCGGCGAACCGGCGTTCCATCTCGGACCGGAGCTCGGGGTGCCCGGCCAGCTCCGGGTCCGAGCCGATCAGCGAGAAGGCCTCCTTCCGGGCCCGGCGGACCAGCTCGGTGTCCTCGGCCAGCCGGGCCAGCCGAAGGTCGGGCAGACCGGACTGCCGGATGTCGAAGAGCGTCCCCTCACCCCGCAGCCGGAGGTCCTCGTCGGCCAGCTCGAACCCGTCGGCGCTGCGAGCCATCGCTTCCAGTCGCTGTCGGGCGTCCTCGTTCTCGGGCGCCGATTCGTCGAACAGCACGCAGGTCGACGGGTGTTCGCTCCGGCCGATCCGGCCGCGGAGCTGGTGGAGCTGCGCCAGGCCGAACCGCTCGGCGTTCTCGACCAACATCACGGTGGCATTGGGAACGTCGACGCCGACCTCGATCACGGTCGTGGAGATCAGCACGTCGGCATCCCCCGCCCGGAAGGCGTCCATCCGGGTCTCTTTCTCCTTCGGCCGCATCCGGCCGTGCAGGAGCGCGATGCGCAGGTCGGGGAAGACTTCGGTGCGGAGCCGTTCGGCCTCCTTCTCGGCGGCGCGGACCTCGAGCCGGTTCTCCTCGTCGATCGCCGCGCACACCACGAACGCCTGCCGGCCTTCCCGAACCTGCTCGCGCACCAGGTCGTAGGCCTTCCGACGATCCGCTGCGGTCCGAACCACCCGGGTGCGGATCGGTCGGCGGCCCGCGGGCAGTTCGTCCAGCACCGACACGTCGAGGTCGCCGTAGTAGGTGAGCGCCAGCGTCCGAGGGATCGGCGTGGCGGTCATGATCAGCACGTCCGGCGAGGCGCCCTTCTCCTTCAGCGCGATCCGCTGGTGCAGGCCGAACCGGTGCTGTTCGTCGACGATCACCAGCGACAGGTCGGCGAACTCGACCGCTTCCTGCACC
>DASQWG010000224.1:0-4395 GCA_035640375.1 Actinomycetota bacterium | reverse complement strand
GGCTGGGGTGGAGGCTGCGGCTGGGGCGGCGGCTGCGGCTGGGGCTGGGGGGGTTCCGGAGGCTGCGGCTCCCGGGCCTCTTCCCCCGGCTGAGCCTGGGCCGCTGCCGTCTCGGCCTCCGACTGAGGCGGGGGCGCCTCGGCCTGCGCCTGCCCGTTCCCACCGGCGGCGCCGCCCTCCTCGATCATCGCCAGCTCCGTGCCGACGCTGACGGTCTGGCCCTCCTGCACCTTGATCTGCTGGAGCGTCCCCGCCACCGGCGAGGGGACCTCGGTGTCGACCTTGTCCGTGGAGATCTCGAACAGGGGCTCGTCGCGCTCGACGGCGTCGCCCTCGCTCTTGAGCCACTTGACGATGGTGCCCTCGACGACGGTCTCGCCGAGCTGGGGCATGGTCACGGCCGTGGCCACGGATCCTCCTCTCTCACAGCGTGTGCAGGGGCTTGCCGGCCAGGGCCAGGTGCGACTCGCCGATCGCCTCCGACAGCGTGGGATGCGGGTGGATCAGCGCCGCCACCTCCGCCGGCATGGCCTCCCAGTTCGTGATCAGCATGGCCTCGGCGATCAGATCCGTGACGTGTGGCCCGAGCATGTGCACGCCCAGGACGGGGCCCTCCTTCTCGGCGACGACCTTCACCGCGCCCCCCTCGCCGACGATGTTGGCCTTGCCCAGGCCCTGCATGCTGAACCGCTCGATCTCCACGTCCTGTCCGCGCTCCCTCGCCTGCGCCTCGGTCAGCCCGACCGAGGAGATCTCCGGCGTGGAGAACGTCACTCGCGGCACGCCCGCGTAGTCGAGGTCGGCGACCTCCTGGCCGGCGATCCGCTCGGCCGTGGCCACCCCCTCGGCGATCGACACGTGGGCCAGCTGGAACGGAGAGGTGCACGCGTCGCCGATCGACCACACGCCGTCGACGGACGTCTGCATCTGGCCGTTCACCTTCACGTAGCCGCGATCGAGCTCCACCCCAACATCCTCGAGCCCGACCCCGTCCGTGATCGGGCCTCGCCCCACCGCCACCAGGCAGATCTCCGCCTGGACCTGCTGGGTCCCGCCGCCGGCCTCGAACGTGATGGTCACGCCGTCGCCGGACTCGGTCACGTCCTTGACCGAGGCGCCGGCATGGGCGGTGATCCCGCGCTTGCGGAACGCCCGGGCCACCTCCTTCGAGATGTCCTCATCCTCCAGGGGGGCCAGGCGGTCCAGCGCCTCGATCAGCGTGACCTCGGCGCCGAACGAGCGGTACAGCGAGGCGAACTCGAGCCCCACCGCGCCGGCGCCGATGACCGCGGCGGAGTCGGGGAGGCGATCGAGCGTGAGCGCCTGGTCGCTGGTGATGGTCCGGTCGGTGATCTCCATCCCCGGGAGGAGCTTCGGGTACGAGCCGGTGGCCACCACCACCGCCGGGGCCTCCAGCCGCCGGCCGTCCACCTCGAGGGCGTTCGGGGCAGTCAGCTTCCCGGTGCCGCGGACCACCTCGATCTTCCTCGCCTTGACCAGGGAGGTCAGCCCGCCGACGAGCTTGTCGACGATCGTGCGCTGGAACGCCTGGACGCCCGGCCAGTCGGCCTCGCCCGATGCGGTGATGCCCCACTCGTCCGACCGGTTCACCTGGTCCATGACCGACGCCGACTGGAGCAGCGCCTTGGTGGGGATGCAGCCCCGCAGCAGGCATGTGCCGCCGAGCCGTTCGTCCCGTTCGACCAGCGCCACGCGCTTCCCGAGTTGGGCGGCCCGAAGGGCGCACGAGTAGCCACCGGTGCCGGCCCCCACGACGATCACATCGAACGCGTCGGCCACTCGAAGAGGTCCTTTCGTCTCGCGAAACGGGACGGCCCGCCGGTCGTCATACTACCGCCCCGGGGAACGGTCGTGGACGCCGACCTACGACAGACGCCGCTCCAGGAGGAGCACGAGGCCCTCGGCGCGAAGCTCGGCGAGTTCGCCGGCTGGTCGATGCCGATCGAGTACGCCGGCGTCCTCACCGAGCACCGCGCGGTCCGCGAGGCTGCCGGGATGTTCGACCTCACCCACCTCGGGAAGATCGAGGTGGCGGGGCCCGAGGCCCTCGACGAGCTGCAGCGGGTGATCACCGGCGACCTCGCCGAGGTCCCCGTCGGAGGCGCTCAGTACGGCATGGTCCTCACCGAGGACGGCGGGATCGTCGACGACCTCATCACGTACCGGGTCGACGGGGATCGGTACCTGGTCGTGCCGAACGCGGCGAACACCGACGCCGTGTTGGCGATCCTGTCGGAGGAGGAGTCGGCCGGGGCAGTGGTGGAGCACCGGCCGGACCTGGCCACGATCGCGGTGCAGGGCCCCCGGTCACTGGAGCTGGTGGCGCAGGTGTTCCCCGCGGTGGAGGGGCTCTACTTCATGACGTGCGCCGAGTCGTCCTACCGCGACGTGGTGGTCCTGGTGGCCCGGACCGGCTACACGGGGGAGCGGGGCGTCGAGCTGTTCGTGCCCGAAGGCGTGGCCCGGGCCCTGTGGCGCGACCTCCTCGAGCGGGGCCGACCGGTGGGGATGGAGCCGGCCGGCCTGGGAGCCCGGGACACGCTTCGCCTCGAGATGGGCTACCCGCTGCACGGCAACGACATCTCGCCTGCGCGCACGCCGCTGGAAGCCGGGTTGGGCTGGGCGGTGGCGTTCGACAAGGGTGAGTTCCGGGGCCGGGAGGCCCTGCTCCGCCAGAAGGAACGGGGCATCGCCGCGCGGCTCCGGGCGCTCCGCATGACCGAGCGGCAGATCCCTCGGGCCCACTACCCGGTCCTGGACGAGGCCGGTGAGCCGATCGGTGAGACCACCAGCGGGACGTTCTCGCCCACGCTCCGGGTGGGGATCGCCCTGGCCTACCTGGCGCCGGCCGACGCCCACGGGCCGGGCTCGACCGTCCAGGTGGACGTCCGAGGGCGCCGGGGGCCGGCCGAGGTGGTCAAGCCGCCCTTCGTCGACCGGAGTCCGCGGTAGCTCGCGACCGGTTGCCCCGATCGGCGGCGACCGTCAGGATGGGCAACGGTAAGCGTCCCGGGGCGGCCGGGACGGGGACGGCAGACCCCGTCCGGCCCGGGCCCTGCGAGGCCCGGAGGGAAGCCGGTGGGAATCCGGCGCGGTCGCGCCACTGTGACCGGGGAGCGAACCCGAGGATGCCACTGGGAGGGCGACCTCCTGGGAAGGCTCGGGCAAGCGGCGATCCGGGAGTCAGGAGACCTGCCTCGGGGCCTCGTTGGCGCCGTCCCTCGCGTCAAAGGTGATGGGCCCCGTGCTTCCGAGGGTCGGCCCGAGCGGCCGCGCGTTCGGCCGGAGAGGAGGCACGGATGAGGCCAGGCACCCGAGGCCCACGGATCGGGCACGCCGCGGTCATCGTCACCCTGCTGGTGTCGGCGTGTGCCGGCAGGACGGAGCCGGCGGAGGAGGCAGCGCCGGCGGGGTCATCGAACCGATCGGGATACCCCGTCACGGTCACGGCCGATGGCACGGAGGTCACCCTCGATCATCGGCCCGAGCGGATCGTCTCGCTCTCTCCGACCTCGACCGAGATGTTGTTCGCCATCGGGGCCGGCCCGCAGGTCGTCGCGGTCGACGACCAGTCGACGTACCCGCCCGAGGCGCCCACCACCGAGCTCTCCGGATTCCAGCCGAACCTGGAGGCGATCGCCGGGTATGCGCCCGATCTGGTCGTCACCGACGACACCGCCGACGTCGAGGGGGACCTGACCGCGCTGGACATCCCCACGCTGCCGCAGCCCGCCGCCGAGACCCTCGACGACACGTACGAACAGATCGAACAGCTCGGGATCCTGACCGGGAACGCCGAACGCGCCGAGGAGGTCATCGCCGACATGCGGTCCGAGGTGGCGGCGCTGGTGGAAGCCGTTCCCGAGTTCGACGAATCGCCCACCTACTACCACGAGCTCGACCCGACCTTCTTCACCGCCACGTCGGACACCTTCATCGGGCACGTCTACGGGTTGGTCGGGTTGCGGAACATCGCCGACCGGGCCAAGGGGGCCGGCTCGGGGTACCCGCAGCTCAGCGCCGAGTACATCGTGGCCCGCGATCCCGACCTGATCTTCCTCGCGGACACCCGATGCTGCGGCATGTCGGCCGCGGCCATCCGGGAGCGGCCGGGATGGGATCAGATCAGCGCCGTGCGGGAGGGACACGTGATCGAGCTCGATGACGATGTGGCCTCTCGCTGGGGTCCCCGAGTGGTCGAGTTCCTCCGAACCGTGGTGGACGCCCTCGGAAGGCTCGCGTGACGCCGGAGCCGGTTCAACCGTCACGGGTTCGCCCCGCCTGGTTCGCCGTGGCCGTGGCCAGCCTGGCGGGGGCCGCGCTGGTCGGCGTGCTCGTCGGTCCCGTCCCCCTCGAGGTCGGAGGCGTGCTGAC
>DASQWG010000223.1:0-2477 GCA_035640375.1 Actinomycetota bacterium | reverse complement strand
CGAGGGCGACGACCTGTTCGCCGAGGAGGTGCTCATGCCTCCGCTCGAGGAGGGCGACGTCGTGGCGATGTTGAACGTGGGCAGCTACAACGCGGTGATGGCGATGGAGCACTGCCTGCGGGCGCCGGCCGCCTCGGTGTTCTTCAGCGATCGGGCCTGAGCATCACCGAACCGGCCCCGGGTTGGGACGGTAGCGGAACCGGACCACGCCCTCGATGGCCTCGCGAGGGATCGAGCCGAAGCTACGCCCATCGGTGCTCCCTGCCTCATTGTCGCCGACCACCAGGTACTCCTCGGGCCCGAGCACCCTCCCTCCGACCTCGTCGCCCGGCACCGCGCGGACCCGCTTGACCAGGTCGAGGGCCCGACCGGGGTGACGCAGGACGACCACGCTCCCCCTCCGGATCCGTCCCCCTCGCGTGGCCAGGAGCCAGTCCCCTGAGCGCAGCGTGGGAGCCATGCTCTCCCCGGCCACCTCGAGGCGAAAGGGTCGAGCCACGGCCGCCAACGCGGCCACGGCTCCGGCGGCCGCCCACGGCCAGCGTCGCATCACCGCCACCCTACTGGGGTAGGACCCAGTGGAGCCGAGGTGATAGGTTCCGAAGCAAGCGGACGGAAGGAGGTCCCATGCGACTCATCGACATCCTGCGCCCCCGGCGCTTGGTCCACGCCCACTGCGACCTGCCCTGCGGCGTCTATGACCCGGCCCAGGCTCGGATCGAGGCCGAGTCGGTGAAGGCGATCCAGGACATGTTCCAGGACACGAGCAAGCGCAAGCCCCCGAACTGGTCGGACACGCAGTCCGAGGAGGCCTGGCAGGCCCGAGCGCTGAAGATCAAGGAAGAGCGGGCCGACCTGGTCAAGCACCATCTCTGGGTGCTGTGGACGGACTACTTCAAGCCGGAGCACCTCGAGCAGTACCCCGAGCTCCACGAGTCGTTCTGGAAGGCCACCAAGCTGGCCGGCGACGCGAAGCGGTCGGTCGACCCCGCACAGGGCCAGCAGTTGCTCGACGCCATCGGCGAGATCGACAAGACCTTCTGGGCGACGAAGACGTAGGTTCGCCGCTCCGCGGCAGGATCCGACCCGAGGGCGGCCGCGCGACTAGCGCGAGCCGCCCTTGCGGCCGATCGACCGGTAGAAGTCCGGGCCGTACCGCTGCTTCGTGGTCAGACCGCCCTTCTTCCCGCCCTTGCGGCCGATCCGCTGGTAGAAGTCGGCCCCGTACCGCTTCTTCGTGGTGAGCCCGCCTTTCCGGCCGGCCTCCGCTCTGCTCATCGCCACGGCCATGTCCTCCTCCTCCGCTTGGTTCCCTTGGGCTCGCTCCCCTCGATTGTCCCCAGGCGGCCGACCAGTCAAACGGCCTACGGCCGGAATGGGCGCTCAAGGGACGGACCGGCGCGGCCGATTGAGTTTGTGCGATGGCTGTCACGAGCTTCCTGCGACACATGGTCGAGGCCGGCGCCAGCGACCTGCACATGAAGGCCGGCCTCCCGCCGGTCCTGCGCATCGACGGGGTGCTTCAGCACGGCCCGTTCGAGCCGCTGACCAGTGCCGACTGCGAGGCCGCCGCCATGGAGCTTCTTCCGCCCGCCAAAGCGCAGGAGTTCCGGGAGACGAACGAGTCCGACGTCGGCTACACGCTCCCGGGTGTTGGCCGCTTCCGCGTCAACGTGTTCCGTCAGCGGGGCAACGTCAACCTGGCGATCCGCCGGGTCCGCAACGACATCCCCACGTTCGACGAGCTGAACCTCCCGGCCGCGGTGGGCGGGCTGGCGCAGGAGCAGCGAGGCCTGATCCTGGTGACCGGCCCGGCCGGCACGGGAAAGACCACCTCGATCGCCGCGATGATCGGGTGGATCAACGCGAACCGGCGGACCCACATCGTCACGGTCGAGGACCCGATCGAGATCGTCCACGAGGACCTCCTGTCGATCGTCGACCAGCGGGAGATCGGCGCCGACACCGCCACGTACCGGACCGCGCTCCGGCACATCGTCCGGCAGGACCCCGACGTCATCTTCATCGGCGAGATCCGGGACACCGAAACCGTCGAGGCCGCCATCCAGGCCGCGGAGACCGGTCACCTCGTGATCGCCACGCTGCATACCCTGGACGCGACCGAGACCGTGAACCGCATCATCGACCTGTTCCCCCCGGAGATGCAGCGCCAGGTCCGCATCTCGCTGGCCGCGAGCCTCCGAGGGGTCATCTCACAGCGACTGGTGCCCCGCGCCGACGGCAAGGGCCGGGTCCCAGCCGTCGAGGTCCTGGTGAACACCGGACGGGTCAAGGAGCGGATCCTCGACCCCGAGCAGACGAACACGATCCCCGACGTTATGACCGAGGGCGAGTTCTACGGCATGCAGACGTTCGACCAGGCCCTGGTCGGCCTGGTCCGGGACGGTTTGGTCACCCCCGACGACGCCTCGGACACCGCCAGCAACCCGCACGACTTCATGCTGGCGCTCAAGGCC
>DASQWG010000222.1:0-7223 GCA_035640375.1 Actinomycetota bacterium | reverse complement strand
AGCCGTCGCTCCGGCCGGCGGAGGTGATGCGACGGGCCGGCGGGCTGATCTGTCTCCTCGGCTCCGAGTCGCCGCCCGGGCGGAGGGCGCTGTCGGGCCGGCCGGGCGCGGCCCGGGAGCTGCTCCGGCCATGGCGCGAGGCCTTTGGCCCATGGTGCTTCGTCGAGGTCCGGAACCTGCTGGAGCAGGGAAGCCTCGCCGAGGTCCGGGCGCTCCTTCGGCTGGCCGAGGTGGCCGAGGTCCCCGCGGTGGCCACGAACGCCGTGCGGTACCTCGTGCCCGAGGACGGGTTCGTGGCCGACGCCCTCGAGTGCATGCGGGAGATCGTGCCGGTGGCCGAGGATCACGTTAGCCGCCGGAACGCCGAGGGATGGCTGAAGCCACCGGAAGCGATGCGGGCGCTGTTCGCCGAACGGCCCGACGTGTGCGACGCCACCGTGCGGATCGCCGAGGCCTGCGAGTTCGACCTCGGCCTCGGCACCGTGCACTTCCCCGACTTCCCCACGCCCTCCGGACGGAGCGCCACCTCGGTCCTGGCCGAGCGGTGCCACCGCGGTCTCGACGAGCGGGGGATGGGACGGGGCCGCGAGGTCCTCGACCGACTGGACCTTGAGCTCGACGACATCCGGCGGATGGGGTACTCGGCGTATTTCCTGACCGTGGCCGACATCGTCCGCGAGGTGAAGGCCATGGGGATACGGTGCGCCGCGCGGGGCTCGGCGGCCGGCTCGCTGGTGTGCTACCTGACCGGGATCTCCGAGGTCGATCCGGTCCACCACGGCCTCCTGTTCGAGCGGTTCATCAATCCACTGCGCGACGAGCTGCCGGACATCGACCTCGACGTCGAGTCGGCCCGGCGTGAGGAGGTCTACGACATGGTCCTCCGCCGGTACGGCCAGGACCGGTGCGCCTGCGTGACCATGGTGGACACGTACCGGGCCAGGGCGGCGGTGCGCGAGGTCGGGAAGGCTCTCGGCTACCCCGACGACGAGATCGACCGGGTGGCCAAGGCGTTCCCTCACATCGGCGCTCACCGGATCCGCGATGCCCTGGAGACGCTTCCGGAGCTCCGGGGGTCGAACCTCGCGGCCGGTCAACTGGAGACGCTGTTCCGGGTGGCCGAGCGGCTGAACGGGTTCCCCCGGCACCTGGCGCTCCATCCCTCGGGCATCGTGCTGTCCGGCGACGACCTCCCGGACCGGGTGCCGATGGAGCGCTCCTTCCTCGGTCACCGGATGGTCCAGGCCGACAAGGACGACGTCGAGCGGCTCGGCCTCCTCAAGCTCGACGTGCTCGGGGTGCGCATGCTGTCGGCGATGCGACACGCGCTCGACGAGGTCGAGCGGACCACCGGCCAGGCCATCGACCTCGACCGGATCCCTACCGACGACGAGGCCACGTTCGAGTTGATCCGCGAGTCGCGGACGCTGGGGTGCTTCCAGATCGAGTCACCGGGCCAGCGGGAGCTCCTCCAGAAGTTCCAGCCGACGCGGTTCGAGGACCTGATCGTCGACATCTCGCTGTTCCGGCCGGGACCGGTGAAGTCCGACATGGTCACGCCGTTCCTGAACCGGCGGCATCGGTGGGAACGGCCCCGGTACGCGCATCCGATGCTCCGGCCGATCCTCCGGGAGACCCACGGCGTGATCGTGTACCACGAACAGGTCATGCGGGTCCTGGCAGCGTCCGGGTGCTCGTTGGCCGAGGCCGACCGGATCCGGCGTCACCTCGACGACGACATCGAGATCGACGATCTGCGGAAGGACTTCCTGTTCCGGGCCACCGCCGCCGGCCTCGGCTCCGGGGATGCCGAGGCCGTTTGGCGGGAGCTGGCCTCGTTCGCCTCGTTCGGGTTCTGCAAGGCCCACGCCGCAGCCTTCGCCGTGCCCACCTACCAGTCGGCGTGGCTGAAGGCCCATCACACCGCGGCGTTCCTGGCCGGGGTGCTGACGCACGAGCCGGGGATGTACCCGCGCCGGCTGATCCTCGAGGACGCCCGCGAGCACGGCATCCCGATCCTCCCCCTCGACGCGAACCACAGCGAGAAGACGTACAAGGTCGAGCCTGTGACATCACTGGTCGAGCCTTCGCGACGTCTACGCTCCAACGTGCTCGCCCCGGCTCTCGCCGGGCCTGCGCGCGATTCCGCCGACGCCGCTCGGCTCCCCCAGGAGATCACGCTGGGCTCCACCGATGCGGCGGGGAGGCCCCCTCCGAGGCGGGGCTCATCGAGCGGAGGCGAGCGCGAGCGAGGGAGCTCGAAGCGCGGAGGGCGCCTCCGAGGCGGGGCTCTCCGAGCGGAGGCGAGCGAGGAGGAGGAGGCGGGCCGGGGGAGCGGGGGCTCTCGAGCGAGCGAAGCGAGCGAGTGGAGCGAAGCGTCCCCCGCGACCCCGGCCGCCTCCGACCCTGCGCGCATGGTGTTCGGGATTCGGATCGGGCTGCAGGACGTGCACGGGATCTCCGACGAGGAGATCGGCTCGATCCTGGCGGCCCGGGCCCGCCGTCCGTTCATCTCGGTGCTCGACTTCATGCGGCGGACATCGGTTTCGCACCCGGTGATGGAAGCGATGGCCCACGCCGGCGCGTTCGACGAGCTCGACGTCGCGCGGCGGGCAACCAGGCGCGACCGGCTGTACGTCGCCATGACCGCCGAGCCGCAGCGGGCGGGGGAGCAGCTGACGCTGCCCATCGACGGCGACGACCGACCGCCCGGCCTCCGCGAGTACACCGACGCGGAGCGGGTCCGGGCCGAGCTCGAGGTCACCGGCATGGACGTGTCCCGGCACCTGCTGACGTTCTACGAGCCGGTGCTCGAGGCGATCGGCGCGGTCCGATCACGCGACCTCCGGCGCCGTCGGGGCGACGAGTGGGTCATGGTGGCCGGGGTGAAGGTGTCCTCGCAGACGCCTGCGGTGCGCAGCGGCCAGCGGATCATCTTCCTCACGCTCGACGACGCCACGGGGCCGGTCGAGGTGACCGTGTTCGAGCGGGTCCAGGAGCGGTGCGCCCGTACCGTGTTCCACGGGTTCCTGCTGGCGGTGTGGGGTCGCCTGCGGCGCACCGGCATCGGTGGCATCAGCGTGGCCGCCGAGGAGGTGTGGGACCTCGTCGTCCTGAACCAGGCCCTCCGCGAGGGTAGGCTGGCTCGGGCCATGGCGGCCGTCGAGGGCTCGGCGGAGCGGTCGCCGCGCAAGCTCTGGCACGCCAGCGGGGGATCGGCGGGATGGTGACGGACTCCGGCCAGGATCGGGACGAGGACCGCGCGGTCCCCGAGGAGCTGCTCCTCGAGGTCCCCCGGCCGCACCCCGACTCCGGGCGGCCTCCCCGCCTCCTGGCGATCCGCCCGTTCCTGTGGCTGGTCCTCGGCGAGATGCTGGCGAACGTCGGGCTGTGGGCGTTCTTCGTGGCCTCAGAGGGGGAGGCCGTGTTCCGGTTCGACGCCACCCCCAGCCAGCTGGGGATCCTGATCTCCTCGTACTCGATCACGTTCGTGGCCGCGTCCCCGGCTCTGGGCCTGATCGCGGACCGGTGGAGCCCGAAGCGCCTCATCCTGCTGGCGCACGGGAGCGCCTTCGTCTTCCTGTTCCTGGCCTCGCGGGCGCCTTCGCTCCCCGGGCTGTACGCAGCCACCGCGCTGTTCGGCCTGGCCGAGGCCGTGGTGTGGCCGGCCCGAGGGGCGCTGGTCCCCCTGCTGGTCGAGGAGGACCGGTTGGTCCAGGCCAACGGGATGATGGGGGTGGCCTGGCAGGTCCCCCTGGTGATCGGGCCGGCCCTGGCCGCACTGGCCGTTCGGGTGCTCGGTGCCGATGGCCCCTACTTCCTGGCGATGGCGGCGGTGGCGCTGTCGCTGCCGCTGTACGCGCTGATCCCCGATCGGCGGAAGCCTCGCGCCGAGGAGCGCGAGCGATTCGTGGCCGGCCTGGTGGCCGGATTCCGCGAGGGGCTCCGCACGCCGGCGATCCGGGCGGTCATCGTCCGGGCGGTGATCGCCTATCTCCTCCTGGGGATGGTCATCACCCTGGAGACCCTCTACATCCGCGAGGTCCTCGGCCGGGGGCAGGACTTCCTGGGGGTGGCCTTCTCGCTCACCGGCGCCGGGGCCGCCCTGGGCTCCCTGGCGCTGGCCGGGCTGAAGCACGGCATCGGCCGCGAACATCTGCTGATGGCCGTTGGGCTCACCGGCGGCGGGGTCGGGTACTTCCTGTACATCGGGACGTCATCGGCGGTGGTCTCGCTGGCGGGCGCCTTCGTGTTCGGTGCGGGGTTCACGTTCTTCTCTTCGCCCGGCCAGGCGCTGATCCAGCGGGTGGCCGAGCACCCGGGCAAGGTGACCTCGGTGTACGCGATGCTGTCCGAGGGTGGGCCGCTGGTGGCGGCGCTCCTGGTGGCCGCGCTCGGCGGCCTGATCACGGTCCAGCCGTGGCTGATCGGGTCGGCGGCGCTGTTCACCCTGCTCGGTCTGGTCAGCTTCCCGGGGGCCCGGCGTCGTGGAGCGCCGCCGTTCGAGGAGCCTGCGGGGAGAACGATGTCGACGTGACCGACCGGCCCCCCGAGCCGATCCTCCACGTCGACATGGATGCGTTCTACGCCTCGGTCGAGGTGCTCAAGGATCCCCCGCTCCGGGGCCGGCCGGTGGTGGTGGGCGGCTCGGGCGCCCGGGGCGTGGTGATGTCGGCCTCGTACGAGGCCCGGCGGTTCGGCGTGGCGTCGGCCATGCCGTCGGCTCGGGCCCGGCGGCTGTGCCCGGAGGCGATGTTCGTGTCGCCCGACTTCACCTCGTACCGGGCGTACTCGACACGGCTCCGCGAGGTGTTGCTGTCGTTCACGCCGCTGGTCGAGCCCCTGTCGCTCGACGAGGCGTTCCTCGACGTTTCCGGGGCCACCCGGCTGTTCGGCCCGCCGGCCGAGATCGCCGCCACGGTCCGAGCCCGGGTCCGGGACGAGCTCGCGCTGACCTGCTCGGTCGGCGTGGCGCCGAACAAGTTCCTGGCGAAGTTGGCCTCGGCGACGGCGAAGCCCGACGGTGTGCTCGTGGTCCCCGCCGGCGACGTCCTCGGGTTCCTCCATCCCCTGCCGGTCCGGGCTTTGTGGGGCGTGGGGGAGCGCACCCACGAGATCCTGGAGCGGCTGGGGGTGCGGACCGTCGGGGAGCTTGGGGCGGTGCCGGTCCGGGTGCTGGAGCGGTCCGTCGGCGAGGCCCACGCCCGGCATCTGGCGAACCTGGCCGCGGGACGCGACGACCGAGCCGTGATCCCGTACGAGCCGCCGAAGCAGGTCAGTCACGAGGAGACGTTCGACCGGGATCTCGATGCGGAGGACGACGTGCTCCGGGAGCTGCTCCGCCTGTCCTTCCGTGTGGCCACGCGCCTCCGGTCCGAGGGATTCCGCGCTCGGACCGTGTCGATCAAGGTGCGCCTGGCCAGCTTCGCCACGCTCAACCGGTCCAGGACCGTCGCCGATCCCACCGACGTGGGTGCCGAGCTGTACCGTGTCGCGGCCGACCTGTACCGGGCCATCCCGGGGGAACGGCGGCGGATCCGACTGCTCGGCGTGGCCGGCTTGGGCCTGGTGCCCGCGGGAGCCGATCAGCTGGCGCTGGTCAGGGCGGGCCGGTGGGGGGACGCGGAGCGGGCCGTCGATCGCATCGAGCGTCGGTTCGGCGAGGGCGCCGCCCGTCCCGCCTCGCTGCTGGGACCGGACCCACGGTGAAGTTCGTGGCCCCCCTTCCTATAATGCGAATCGGGTAAAGAAGGGTCGGGACGATGCCGCTGTCAGAGCACGAGCAGCGAATCCTCGAGGACATCGAGCGGAGGCTGCAGGAGGAGGACCCCCGGTTCGCCCAGCAGGTGGCCCGGAGCTCTCTCCATTCCCACGTCGCCAGGCGGCTCCGGTGGGGCGGGCTTCTGTTCGTGGCCGGGTTCGTGCTCCTGATGCTGTTCGCGGTGTCGGTGTGGCTCGCGGTGGCCGGGTTCGGCGTCATGCTGGGCGCGGCCCTGTTCGTCTACAACGAGCTCCGCAGGATCACCGGGGACCAGGCCCGGGCCCTGGGGAGCTCCGGCCGGTTCTCCGTGCCGGGACTCCTGGCCCGGTGGAGCCAGCGCTTCCGCGGCGAGCCGCCGTCGACCGACTGACGCCGCGGTTTCGCGCGCCATCGCGTCCCTCCTACCAGCCATGTTGCTACCGGGCCGCGCTTTGGTCTAAAACCTGTCCGTTCTTCCCCTGGGCGCGACGGAGTGCCGGCCGCGTCCACGTGATGTCGAGCTCGGGGAACGGAGGGGCAGTGGACGCGTTCACGTCGCATCAGGCGTCGAGGCTGACCGGCTGCACGCCGCGACAGCTTCGGTACTGGGATCAGATCGAGCTCGTCTCGCCCTCGATCCAGCGCACCGGCGGCCGGTCCGGCGTCCCGCGTCTGTACTCGTTCCGGGATCTGGTGGCCCTGCGCGTGGTGAAGTCGCTGCTCGACGGCGGCATGTCGCTCCAGCGGGTGCGGCGGGCGTTCGAGTACCTCCGGCAGAACGCCGACCTGGAGGACCATCTCTCCGAGGTCAAGCTGATCACCGACGGCGTGAGCATCTTCAAGGTCGCCCGCCGCCGGGGCGAGGTCGTCGACGCCCTCCGGCAGGGCCAGATGGCCTTCTTCGTGGCCATCGATCAGATCGCCCGCACGGTCGACGAGGAGGTCACGGCGTTCCGGCGTGACCGCGACCAGTTCATCCGGGCCCTCCGGGACGCCGCCCGCCAGGTGCGGGACGAGGCGCAGGGCTAGCGGCCGGTCCGAACGGGGGGACGGAGCGCCCCGGCCACCGACCGCAGCGCTCCGGAGCGTCGCCGGATGTCGCGGAGCGCGTGCCTGGCCGCGGCCACTGCCTCTCGGGCGTGCTCGGGTGGCAGGTCGCCTGGCCCGTACATCGCCCGGCCGGCGATGCGCGTCAGCCGATCGAGGTCGTCCCCGCGCAGGCCGAACGCCCGGGCCAGTCGGGCCCGGTACTCCCACGGCGTCTCCCCCCGACCGCGGCCCAGCCCCAGGTCGGCGGCCCCGGCCTCGAGCAGGCGGAAGGCCGCCATGGCCCTCCGCCGAGGGCTGCGGGCTCGAGCGATCGCCGCGCGCCTGGCCACGGCCTTGGCCGGGGGCGTGACCACGAGTACCACGGCGCCCGCGGCCAGCAGCGCCAGGATCACCTCGCGGAGCGGGAACCCCTCGTCGGTCTCGGTCACGGCCC
>DASQWG010000221.1:0-2440 GCA_035640375.1 Actinomycetota bacterium | reverse complement strand
CCTTCGAGATCCGGCTGCCGTACAGGAGGCCGGTGGTCCCGTCGTCGCCGGTCCTCGTGTAGATCTTGCCCACGCGGATAGGATAGTGCGGCTGCTTGGGCCGGAGCCTCGGCCCCGAGCGGCAGGAGCGCCACCCGATGCAGGGGCCTCCCACGTGGCCATTGGGCCTCAGGCACCCCGGGAACCCCCTGTGGAACCTGTGGAACATGTGGGCCTTGTTGAACGAGTGGCCATGTGCTAGCCTTGCCCCGCGTGGGGGCGGGCCGACCGGGCAAGGCGGGACGCCCGACCGGGGCCCGGTCGGTCCCCGCGCCATCCCTCGACGAGGTGCTCTCTCGTGACCGATCCCTGCAGGCTCGTGTTTCTCGGCGGCCTCGGCGAGGTCGGCCGGAACATGGCGGTGCTGGAGATGTCGAACCGGGCCCTGATCATCGACGCCGGGCTGTCGTTCCCGGGGGAGGACATGCCCGGGATCGACCTGGTCCTGCCGGACTGGGACTACCTCCGGGGGCGTCGTGAGGCCATCGATGGCGTGATTCTCACCCACGGCCACGAGGACCACGTGGGGGCGCTGCCCTACCTGCTCCGGGAGATGGAACTGGACGTGTACGGGACCGCCCTGACGCTGGCACTGCTCGGCCCCAAGCTCGAGGAGCACGAGGTGGCCGATCGGGCCCGAACCCACCCGATCGAGGCCGGCGGGTCGGCCGAGATCGGGTCGTTCCGGGCCCGGTTTCATCGGGTGACCCACTCGATCCCCGACGGCGTGGCCGTCGCCGTCGACACGCCCTTCGGGACGATCCTCCACACCGGTGACTTCCGGCTCGATCCGACCCCGATTGACGACCGCCTCACCGACCTCCAAGGGATTGGTGAAGAGGGCCGCCGGGGTGTCCACGTCCTCCTGTCCGACTCCACCGGAGCCGAGCGCCCGGGCACCGTGCCGAGCGAGCGAACCGTGGGACCGGTGCTCCGCGAGATCGTCGAGGACGCCCCCAGCCTGGTGGTGGCGGCCTGCTTCGCCAGCCACATCCACCGGATCCAGCAGATCTGCGATGCCGCGGTGGCCTCGGGGCGGAAGGTCGCGTTCCTCGGACGGAGCATGCTGAACGCGGTCGATCAGGCCGGTGCGCTCGGACACCTCCGCGTCGCCCAGGACGACGTCGTGGAGATCGAGCAGGTGGCCGACCTCGACCCCTCCGGCGTCTGCGTGGTGTGTACCGGAAGCCAGGGCGAGCCCCTCTCTGCGCTGGCGCTGATGGCGGCCCGCGAGCACAAGTACGTGGATCTCGAGGAGGGCGACACCGTGATCCTGTCGGCCTCGGCGATCCCCGGGAACGAGGTGGCCATCAACCGGGTGATCGACGGGTTGTACCGAACCGGCGCGGACGTGTTCCACGTCGGCACGGTCCCGGTGCACGTCTCCGGCCACGCGGCCGCCGACGAGCTCACGCTGATGCTGAACCTGGTTCGGCCCCGATGGTTCATCCCCGTGCACGGTGAACGTCGTCACCTGGCGAACCATGCGCGGCTGGCTCGCGAGGTCGGCATCCCGGACGACCACACCCTGGTGTGCGAGGACGGCGACGTGGTTGAGATCGGCGAGACCGTGCGAGTGGCGGAACGAGTCCAGGCCGGCATGACGCTGGTCGACGGGCTGGGGATCGGCGACGTCGGTCACGAGGTCCTGCGGGACCGCCGCAAGCTCGCCGGCGACGGAGTGGTGATCGTGGTGGTGACGGCCGACGCGCACAGCGGTGAGGTCCTGGCCGGCCCCGACATCGTCACCCGCGGGTTCGTGCACGACGAGACGTCCGAGGAGATCCTGGAGGAGGCCCGGCGCCGCACCCTGGCCTCGCTGAAGGAGGTCGAGGCCGAGGAGGTCGGCGATCCTGGCATCCTCAGACAGCACATCCGACGCACCCTGGGCCGGTATTTCTTCGAGGTCATTCAGCGGAAACCGATCATCGTTCCCGTCATCATGGAGGTCTGATGGCGACGACCAAACGGCGCTCGACGCGGAAGAAGAAGCGGTCGAAGGGCGAAAGCCGGATCGCCGAGGCCGGCCGGCGCCTAGTCGGTCACCTGGGCGAGCAGATCGCCGACGTGATCGGGGTCGGCCTGGTGGTGCTGGCCGTGCTGACCGCGCTGGGCATCTGGCTGGATGCCGCCGGCCCCCTCGGCCGAGGCCTGACGCACGTGGTGCGGGGAGGGCTCGGCCTGGTCGGGTTCGCCTTCCCGGTGCTGGCGCTGTGGTGGGGGGTGGTCCTGGTCCGCGGCACCGCCGAGGAGGACCGCGGCCGGATGCTGGTCGGCGCGTGGATGACGCTCCTGGGGGGGCTGGGGCTGTGGTCGCTCCTGGCCGGGAACCCCAGCCCCGTGGCCGGGGCCGCGCCGCTCCGGGACGGCGGGGGCCTGGTCGGCGCCGTGGTGGCCTGGC
>DASQWG010000220.1:0-2883 GCA_035640375.1 Actinomycetota bacterium | reverse complement strand
CCGCCGCTGGACGCCACGTTCAGCGGGAGGTTCGAGGACGACGGGGACACGTTCTCCGGCGGCTGGCGCCCCAACCCGGGCGCCGACGAGACCGTGAACGTCCCCTACGACATCAGCGGCCGCCGTAGCGGGTGAAGGAGGAGCCATGGCAACGGAGACACACGATCTCGTGGCGACCAGGACGCTCGACGCCCCGGTGGAGCAGGTGTGGAGCGCGTGGACGGAGCCCGAGCTGGTCATGGAATGGTGGGGGCCGCACGGCTTCACCGCCCCCGTGGCCAAGATGGACGTCCGCGTGGGCGCGACGTCGCTCGTGGCCATGCGCTCGCCGGAGGGGCAGGACCTGTACAACACCTGGACCTACGAGGCTGTTGAGCCGGGGAGGCGCCTCGTCTTCGTCACCCGCTTCGCCGACCAGGACGGTACCGCCATCGATCCGACGGCCCAGGGCCTGCCGCCGGAGATGCCGAGCGAGGTGCGGACCGAGGTGCGGTTCGAAGAGCTCGGAGCCCGGACGGAGGTCACCGTCACGGAGTACGAGTGGCCGGCCGGCCGGATGATGGAGATGTCGAAGATGGGGCTGGAGCAGACCCTCGACAAGATGGCCGAGCTCCTGGCCGGATCCCGGTCGGACCCCGGTTCCTGACCGGCCCGGGAGCCGGCCAAGCCGCCGCGGAAAAGCCCCAGGGCGGGGGGTCAATCGGCGCGGCTCCCCGGCCGATAGCGTCACCAGGGAGAGAGCCGGACGGAGAGCCATGGCCGCCAAGGTCCTGATCGTCGATGACAATCCATCGATCCGCTACCTGCTCAAGGCCAGCCTGAGCTCGTACGGGTTCCAGACCGCGCTGGCCGAGAACGGCCAGGTGGCCCTGGAGCAGCTGGATCGGGAGCGGCCCGACCTGGTGTTCCTGGACCTGATGATGCCGGTCATGGACGGATGGGGGGTCCTGGAGCGCCTGCAGGGCCGGACCGACCTCCCCCCGATCGTGGTGATCTCGGCCCTCGACTCCCAGGAGGACAAGGACCGGGCCCTAGGGTTGGGGGTCACCGCCTACGTCAGCAAACCCGCCGACCTGGGGGGTCTGGTGGACCTGGTCCGCTCGCTGACCGGAGAGCCGGCGGACGAGCCCACCGAGGAGCCTCGCCTGGGCACCCTCGACGACGACGCGGCCGGGGTTGGGGCGGCGAGCGGACCTTCAGCCCCCGCGAGGAAACGCCGAGACCTGATCCGCCGGTCGTGGCGGCATCGTCGAGACGTCGGCAGCTAGCTTCAGCGGGCTGGGGCCCACGCTGACGATGACCGGCGACGATCCCGGGACCATGCCCGCCGGGGGGGTCGTCTCCTGATGCCCGACGTGGCCACGCTCGCGAGGAGGCTCGAAGCCGAGCTCCGGCGGAAGGGCACGCCGGAGCGGGCCGCCGGCGAGAAGCGCTACCTGAAGAGCGACCTCTCCTTCCTCGGGGCGACGCTTGCCCAGATCAGGCGGGCCACCAGGGAAGCGTCGGCTCAGGCCGGCCTCGATCGTGGGAGTGCGCTCCGTCTCGTCGAGGAGCTGTGGCGGAAGCCGGTGTTCGAACGCCGCATGGCGGCGGCGATCCTCCTGGAGCTCCACGCCCCTGACCTCCGGTCGGCCGATCTCGCGCTGATCGAGCGGCTGGTCCGAGAATCGAAGACCTGGGCCCTGGTCGACGTGCTGGCGGGCGATGTCGTCGGTGAGATGGGCCTGCGCCTGCGCATCAGTCGGTCGCTCGATCGGTGGGCCCGAGACGACGACTTCTGGATCCGCCGTTCCTCGCTCCTGGCGGAGCTGAAGCCGCTGAAACATGGTGCACCGTTCGAGCCATTCGCCTTCCGTGCCGATGCGATGCTCGACGAGAACGAGTTCTTCATCCGGAAGGCCATCGGCTGGGTCCTGCGTGAGACGTCGAAGAATCGACCCGATGAGGTATTCGACTGGATCGCGCCGCGCACCCATCGGGCCTCCGGGGTGACGATGCGCGAAGCGGTCAAGTACCTCGACGACCGACGGGCCGCTCGGCTGCTGCGTGCCTACCGGGCCGGCCGCCCGGCCGTCTGACCCGGGCTACCCTCGGGCATCGGCGACCAGGAACAGCTCCCACTCGCCCTCGATGCCCCTGAGCGTCGCGGTGCCTCGAGGGACCAGCGAGAGGTCGGAGCCGACGACGAGGTCGCGGACGGTTCGGGAGACCAGGATCTGACCGGGTTCGGCGGCCCCCATGACCCGCGCCGCGATGTGGACCCCGATCCCGCCCACGTCGGCGCCCCGGCGCTCCACCTCGCCCGTATGGACGCCGGCTCGCAGGTCGATCCCAATCGACCGAGCCTCCTCGCGGAGGTCACGGGCGGCCTGGATGGCCTGTCCCGGAGCGTCGAACGTGGCCAGCACGCCATCACCGGTCGTCTTGATGAGTCTGCCTCCGTGCCGGCGCACCACCGACCCGGCCGCGGCGTCGTGACGATCGAGGAGATCACGCCACTGGCGATCGCCGAGCCCTTGGGCCCGCTCCGTCGAGCCGACGATGTCGGTGAAGAGCACGGTGGCCACCCCTCGCCCCGTGCCCCAGCGGGTGGGCGCTTCCTTGATGGGGCGCTTGGCGAACACGTAGAGGCCGACGATGATCACGGGCAACCCCGTGACGACCGCGACCCGCACCGGCCAGAACCCGGCCAGCGACTTCTCTCCCGGCTCCATCGCCCAGATCAGGACCAGGATGCCGTTGGCCAGCAACCAGACCAGCAGGAGGACCTGGAGCACCCGCTTGCGCCGCGTGTGCGCCAGCCGCTCGGGGGTCATCGGCGGCTCCACGAGGTCCCGCTGTGCCCAGGCCTCAATGAGCTCCCGAGCCAGTCCCCGTCGCTCC
>DASQWG010000219.1:0-2418 GCA_035640375.1 Actinomycetota bacterium | reverse complement strand
TACACGCAGGCCCGGGACACCACCGACATCGAGGTGCTGGGGGCGCTCGCCGAGTCCAAGATCGGCGAGACTCCGATGTTCTTCGGCGACGTGCGGGTCACGACCCAGGTGGTTGGGTACCAGCGCAAGATGCACCTGTCCGGAGAGGTCATCGACGAGCGGCCCCTGGACCTGCCGCCTCAGACCCTGGAGACCCGGTCGGTGTGGTGGGCGGTCCCCGACCAGGTGATAGCTCGGGCCCGGGTTACGCCGCCGTCGCTCCCGGGAGCGGCGCACGCCGCGGAACACGCGGCGATAGGGCTCCTGCCGCTGGTGGCGACGTGCGACCGCTGGGACGTGGGCGGGGTGTCCACGGCGCTCCACCCCGACACGTCTTCGTGCGCGATCTTCATCTACGACGGGTACCCGGGCGGGGCCGGGATCTGCGAGCGGGGGTTCGAGTCCGGCGAGCGGCTCCTGACCGCGACGCTGGAGGCGATCCGGGCCTGTCCCTGCCAGTCGGGCTGTCCATCGTGCGTCCAGTCGCCGAAGTGCGGCAACGGCAACGAGCCGCTCGACAAGCATCGCGCCGCGGACCTCCTGGAGGCGATCCTCGGATGAGCCCCATCCATGTCGCGGTGTGCGGCCCTGCTCTCGCCGGTCCAGCCGAGTTCGAGGCCGCGGAGGAGGTCGGACGGCTCCTGGCCGAGGCCGGCGCCATCGTGGTGTGCGGCGGCGGTACCGGCGTCATGGATGCCGTGGCCAGAGGCTGCCGGGAGGCGGGAGGGATCACGGTCGGGTTACTCGCCGATCCGGACAGGGCCGACGCCAGCGAGCACCTCACGGTGTCCATCCCGACCGGGATGGGCGAGACGCGAAACGCTCTGGTGGCCCGGTCCGGTCAGGCGGTGATCGCGATCGGGGGCGAGTTCGGAACCCTGTCGGAGATCGCGCTGGCACTCAAGATCGGGAGACCCGTGGTCGGTCTGGGGACGTGGGAGGTGGCCAAACCCGGGTACAGCTCCGACCCGATCGTCAGGGTGGGATCGCCGACCGAGGCGGTCAGGAGGGCCCTCGAGCTGGCCTCGGGCCTCTAGACCTGGGCCGAGGGGATCAGGCTCGAGTCGGTGACGAGCCTGCCTCTCCGCAGGTCGGCCACCCGGTGGAGCGCCATGCAGTCGGGGCAGGAGACGAAGTCTGTCTCCCTCCGGAACGAGATCTGGAGCCCCTGGGTGGTGACCACGGTGCGATCGGTGACGGCCGAAGCGAGCACGGAGCCACAGAGCCGGCACCGCACCGGCGTCACGGACCTACGTGGGGAGGTCGGGCTCCTTCCCATCAGGTATCCGAACGTACCGCGACCGGTTCGTCGGCGCTAGTCCCCTGTTCGTCCGACCACCGCTCCCGCCAGCCGGCGGATCGCCCGCCGCTCGGACAACGGGAGGCCCCACAGCAGCAGGACCACCAGGTAGGCCAGGGATGCCGCCACCGTTGTTCCCACCAGGTCCACCGGCCAGCTCCCTCCCCGGAGCGCCAGGTGAGCGGCGATGCCCACCACGAACCCGGCGGCGGTGGGCGCCACCAGGAGGAGGTACTCCCGGGTGTAGGGCTGGATCCGAACGAAGCGCCACACCAGGTACAGGCGGGCCAGCTTGGAGAGGGCCATCGTCGAGGCCCCGGCGATGGCCGCCCCCACTATCCCCAGCTCCAGCCCCGAGATCAGAAGGACCGCGGCGGCTATGTCGAATGCGACCGATGCCGCGTAGACGACCAGGTCCCAGCCGGTACGGCCGACCATTATCAGGATGAACCCGACCGTCCCCGTGGCGACGTTCACCAGCTGGCCCACCAAGAGGATGGCCAGGGCATCGGCGCCGGCCCCGAACTCCGCACCGAACAGCTGCAAGGCCGAGGCGGGCGTCACCGCCAGCACGATGAAGAGCGGCAGCGTTACCGCCAGCGTCCACCGGGTGAGCTGCTTGTAGAGGCGATCGAGCTTCTCCCGCTCGCCACGGGCGTGGAGGTCCGCCACGAACGGGCTGAACATCAGCGAGACAGAGATGATGAACAGCAGGATCACCTGCGCGGCCCGGGCCGCCGCCGAGTAGATCCCGACCTCCTCGGAAGTGGCGAACGCCGCCAGCACGAAGACGTCTGTCCAGAACAGCAGCTGCGAGAACAGGGCGGCCGGAGCGCGCGGAGCGCCGTAGCGGATCAGGTCGCCCACCTCTCCGGCCAGCGGCCGGTCGTGGCCGAACCCGCGCGTCTCGCGGTACCAGAGGTAGGCCGCCCACGCCGTCGCCACCGCCCACGAGGCCGAATAGGCGAGGGTGGTTATCCCCACGGATCGCGCCGCGAGCCATCCCAGGAGGATCAGCGCGAACCAGCCCAGGGGCTGGCCCATCCAGAACACGTACAGGGTGTGCCGCATGATCTTCA
>DASQWG010000218.1:0-3222 GCA_035640375.1 Actinomycetota bacterium | reverse complement strand
GGCGGCAACGACACGATCCGGGGGAAGAAGGGTGCCGACCGGATCAACGGCGGATCCGGCGGCGACATCTTGTTCGGCCTCGCCGGCGACGACGACCTCCTCGGCAAGGGTGGCCTCGATGCGCTGCTCGCCGGCCCCGGGAACGACCGAACGCGTGGTGGTTCGGGATTCGACATCCTCGAGGGGGGTGCCGGCGACGACATCTACGACGGCGGGCCCAGCCTCTTCGATCTGGCGGGCTTCGAGCATTCCCCGGTCGGGGTGGTGGTGGACCTCAACCTGACCACTCCGCAGGTGACGAACGAGGGGACGGATACGATCGTGGCCACCGAAGGACTGTTCGGCTCCGAGCACGCCGACATCCTCAGGGGACACGACATGCCCAGCGTCAGTGGGAACGGGCTGTTCGGGTTCCTCGGGCCGGATCAGCTGTTCGGCCTGGACGGCGACGACGTGGTCGACGGCGGTCCCGGCAGCGACGGTGGCGGTGCGGGCGTGCTCAACGGCGGAGCCGGCAACGACCAGATGTTCGGGGACGTCGGCGACGACGACCTCTACGGGGAGTCCGGACAGGACCTGCTCGACGGATTCGACGGCACCGACTTCGGGAGCGGCGGGCCGGACCTCGACGCCTGCGTGAACATCGAGTCGTTCGATGCACCGCCGCCGGAGGAGCTCCCGGCCGGTGATTCGTGCCAGCCCGGGGCGCCTCGAGAGGCGCTCCGCCGCGCGGAGCGCTGGCTGGCCGCCGCCGACCGGTGGCACGGACGGCATGCGGTAGCCTGACCGCTCCAGGAGACCGAACGCATGGACCGGCGCATGTACATCGCAGGGTCGTGGACCGACGGCGCCGCCACGGAGACGATCGAGATCCGGAGCCCGGCCTCGGGTGAGTCCCTCGGTGAGGTCCCGGTGGCCACGACCGAGGACGTCGACCGGGCCGCGCGGGCGGCCCGCGAGGGTCAGGCGGCCATGGAGGCGATGACGGTCTTCGACCGGGCCCGACTCCTCCACCGCGCCGCCGATCTGATGGAGGAACGGAAGGAGGATCTCGGCCGGGAGCTGGCCCTCGAGCAGGGCAAGCCGCTTCGAACCGAGGCCGTGGCCGAGATCGAGGAGTCGGCCGAGAACTTCCGGATCGCGGCCGAGGACGTGAAGCGCCTGACCACCGAGGTGCTCCCCTCGGAGGACCCGAACAAGAAGATGTTCACGTTCCGCAAGCCGAACGGCGTGTACGCCGCGATCAGCCCGTGGAACTTCCCGTTCGTGATCCCCTCGGAGCTGCTGGCGCCGGCGCTGGCCGGCGGGAATTCGGTGATTTTCAAGCCCTCGGAGTACACGCCGCTGATCGGGGTCAGGATGATCGAGATCCTCGAGGAGGCCGGGTTCCCGCCGAACGCGATCTCGCTGGTGTTCGGAGAGGCCGCCACGGGACAGGCCCTGGTGACGCACCCGGCGGTCGATGCGATCGCCTTCATCGGCTCGCACGAGACCGGGGAGGCCATCGTCCGCGCGGCCGGCCTGAAGCGGACCCTCATGGAGCTCTCCGGGAACGGCCCCCAGATCGTGCTTGACGACGCCAACCTCGAGGCGGCCGCGTCGCTGGCGACGTTCGGAGCGACGTACGTCTCGGGTCAGTGCTGCGTGGCCACCGAGCGGGTCCTGGTGCACGAGGTGGTGCACGACGAGCTGGTCGAGCGGCTGGTCAAGGAGACGCGAGAGGTCCGGCTCGGCGATCCCCTGGCCGACGACACCACGATGGGCCCGCTGAACAACCGGCCGGTGGCCGAGAAGGTCGACCGCCATCTCCAGGACGCCCGGGACCGCGGAGTCGAAGTGCTCGCCGGCGGCGGACGCGCCGATGGGTTCCCGACCGACCTCTACTACGACCTCACGGTCATCGACCGGGTGCCCACCGACTCGCTGCTCTTCCGGGAGGAGTCGTTCGGCCCGGTGCTCCCGGTGACCACCTTCGCCGACGACGAGGAGGCCATCCGCCTCGCCAATGACTCCCACCTCGGGCTCCAGGCCGCCGTGTTCACCTCCAGCCTCAAGCGGGCCTTCACGTTCATCGACAGGCTCCGTGCCGGCAACGTCGTGGTCAACGACACCACCGACTACTGGGAGGCGCTGGAGCCCTTCGGCGGCGCCTCGGGGACCCGCACCGGCTGGGGGCGGGTGGGAGGCAAGTGGGGCCTGATGGACATGACCGACCTCCGGACCGCGGTGGTCGATTACCGCAACACCGCAGACTGACGGCGTATCCTGCCCCGGATGGCCAGGATCCTCGTGGCCGAGGACGACCCACGCGTCCTTTCGTTGGTTCGGGGGCGCCTGGTCATCGAGGGCTTCCAGGTCCTGGAGGCCGGCGATCCCCAGGAGGCCTGGCGCACCCTGATCGAGGAGGGCGCCGACGCGGCCCTGATCGACCTCTCGCTGCGGAACGAGGCCGACGGGTGGCGCCTGATCGGGACGATCCGGGACGACGGACGGTTCGCCAGGCTCCCGGTCGTGGTCGTCACCGGGACGCCCCGGTCCGAGGTCGAGGAGAAGGCCCAGCGCCTGGACTGCACGTTCCTGGCCAAGCCGTTTGACCCTGACGACCTCGTGACCAGCCTTCGGGAGGCCATGGGCGCCGCCCTGCAGAAGGTGCGGGCCACGATCCTCCTGGCCGCGCTGAAGATCGAGGGCACGGTCCACCTGACCTCGGAGCATTCCCGGTTCTCGGACGCCTGGGAGGTCCTGATGCGCGATGAGCGGGCGTTCGTCCCGGTCACCGACGTGACGGTCTCGATGCCGGACGGCTCGAACCCCTCCGAGGTCCCGTTCCTCCAGGTCAAGAAGGCCGACATCCTGGCCGTCTACCCGGCCGACGCCTGACCTGGCGTCCGAGCGGCCGGCCCGCTACCCTTGGTGGCCCATTCCGAGGAGGGGGTGACCGGTGGGCTCCGCCTTCGACGCAGTGCGCGGCTTCTACGAGGAGGCCGCGGAGCGCCTCGGCCTGGAGCTGTCGCTCAGGGAGGCGCTGGCCACGCCGGCCCGCGAGATCGCCGTCCAGCTGAGGGTCCCGACCGACCACGGGGGGTTCCGGGTGTTCCGAGGCTGGCGGGTCCAGTACAACAACGCCCGCGGCCCGTTCAAGGGGGGGATCCGGTTCCACGAGGACGTGTCCGTGGACGAGATCCGGACGTTCGCCGCGTTGATGACGTGGAAGACCGCGCT
>DASQWG010000217.1:0-2010 GCA_035640375.1 Actinomycetota bacterium | reverse complement strand
AGCTGGCGTTCCACTGGAGGGCCACCTCGACCTCGGCGTCCTCCTTCGTGCCCTCGAAGTGGATGACCCGGTTGATGGTGTCCTTGCCCTGGTTGAGGAACTGGACGAAGTCGGCCAGGCCGCCCCTGGCCTTGTACACCTCCCGCCATTCCTCGGCACCGCGCTCGTCGACCAGAGCGATCTCGACGCCGCCGGCCAGGAAGGCCAGCTCCCGCAGCCGTTCGGCCAGGATGTCCCGCTTGAAGTCGGTCTCCTCGAAGATCTCCGTGTCCGGCCAGAACGTGACCACGGTGCCGGTCTTCCGGGTGGCCTTGCCCTTCTTGAGCGTCTCGAGCCGCTGCCCCCGGGAGTACGACTGGGTCCACACCGCGCCGTCCCGAGCCACCTGCACGTCGAGCCGTTCGGACAGGGCGTTCACCACCGAGACGCCGACGCCGTGGAGACCTCCCGACACCGCGTAAGACTTGCCGTCGAACTTCCCGCCGGCGTGGAGGGTGGTCAGGACCACCTCGACGGCCGGGCGGCGATCCTTCGACCTGGGGATCGGCCTGACGGGGATCCCGCGCCCGTCGTCCGCCACGGTGACACCTCCGTCTGCGCGCAGGCGGACCAGGATCCGGGAGCAGGCCCCGGCCAGGGCCTCGTCGATGGCGTTGTCCACGACCTCGTAGACGAGGTGGTGGAGCCCACGGCTCCCGGTGGAGCCGATGTACATGCCCGGGCGGCGCCTGACCGCCTCCAGGCCTTCCAGGACCGTGATGTCCGCGGCTTCGTACCGAGGGCCGTTCCCTCGCCGAGGGGTGGCGGTCGCCGGGCTCTTCGCCGAGGGGCTCTTGGCGGTGCGGCCGGTCGACGTCCCCGCGCGGGGACGCTGCCTGCTCTGCTTGGGGGGAACGGTCCTCTTCTTCGCCAATGAGCCTCCGGTGGGACCCGCCCACGGCGGACCCCAGCGCTCCTTCGAGGGGGCCGCGGAACGGGTGCTTCTTCGTCTCAGATTCTATCACCGAGACGGCTGTCCCACCGGACCTTGCCACACCTCGGTGACACGCCGGATCCGTTGTGCCGCAACGGTTCCGAGACCTAACGGCCCGCCTCGGGGCGCACCACCACCCGCACCGAGCGAACGGCGTCACGGCCGAGCTCTTCGTTCGCCAGACGGCCGATCTCGGCGACCAGGAACCGAGCTTGTGCAGCCCACGCGGGGGAGGAGGCGGCCACCACGAGCTCCGCTCCGGAGAGCGAGACCGGCATGGTCTCCTTGGCCAACGCGGACCCCACGACCCGTTCCCACGAGCGGACCAGTCGGCCGAGGGTGACGCCGGAGCGCATGCCCGGGCCGCCCAGGACGTCCTTGATGACCGCGTCGACCCGCTCCTCCCGGGCGGTCCGCTCGGGCGGATCGGCCTCAGCGCGGCCTGACACGTCCCTCCTCGACCTCCCAGACGGCGGCGCCATCCGGGATCTGGGCCTCGTCGGGCACGGCGATCAGGACCTGCCCCCGCTCCGCCAAGCCCTGGCCCAGCCGGCGGCGGCGGACCGGATCCAGGCCGGAGAACGGGTCGTCGAGGAGGAGGATCGGCGGCTCTCCGACCTCCGTCCCGACCACCCCCCACAAGGCCAGCCGGAGGCACAGCGCACCGGCCCACGACTCGCCGTGGGAGGCGAACCGCCGCGCGGTCAGCGCGCCGACGGCCAGGTCGAGCTCGTCTCGGTGCGGACCCACCAAGGTGGTTCGGCGAACCAGCTCGTCGTCCCGTCGCTCCCCCAGCCGGCGCAGCATGGCGGCCTCGAGATCCTCGTCCGGCCTCCCCTCCACCGACGCCGCGTACCCGACCCGCAGCCGGTCCCCGGCCACCCGTTCGAACTCGTCGCCGGCACGCGGCCCCACCCGGTCGACGGCCCGGCCCCGGACCGCGGTGAGGGCGCCGCCGTGCCGGGCGGCCTCCGCGTCCCAGGCCTCGAGGTCGGGTGGAGGTTCAGGTCCCTCGTGCTCCTTCAGGAGGCGGTTCC
>DASQWG010000216.1:0-2703 GCA_035640375.1 Actinomycetota bacterium | reverse complement strand
CGGTGAGGTGGGGCTCTTCGCCGCGGAAGGAAGGCGCACCTTCACGGCCGAGTGCGAGACCGACTGCCGGCTCCTGACGATCACGAAGGAGAAGACGCTTGAGCTGTACTACCAGAACCCGAAGTTCGGCATGTTCCTGATGCGCCTGGTCTCAGACTACGCCCGGGAGAACGCCGCCCTCCGTCCCGGCACGTGAGGGCGGAGCCTCAGGCGGCCCGGGCCCTGAACAGGACCACCGGTTCGGGGACGCCCTTGAGCTCGACGCGGTCGGTACGTTCGAACGTGACCTGGGGGAGATCCACCGCATCCACGACCGCCTCGCTGACGAGGATCTCGCCGGCCCCGGCGGCTTCGGCGATGCGCGACGCCAGGTTGACGGTCCGTCCGAACAGATCGAGGTCGCGCTCGATGACCGGACCGGCATGGACCCCGGCGTGGGGGGGCACGGTGCCGGCGCTGAGCCCCTGGACCGTCGCCAGGGAGGCGAGCACGCCGCGTTCGGCGTCGGGGAACCAGAGCATCGCCCCGTCGCCGAGGAGCTTCACCAACCGCCCGTCGTGATCTGCCGCGGCCGTCTCGGCTACTCGCTGGAGCGACGTGGCCAGCCGGACCGCCACCTCGTCCCCATGCTCCTCCGTGACGCGGGTGAAGCCGGACAGGTCGACGAACGCCACCGCCGGTGGGCCCGTCCTCGAGGGAGGCGGGCCGAGGCCCCGGGAGGCGAAGAACTCTTCGAAACCTCTGACGATCCCCTCGGTGCTGCGGTGCTCGTTGTATCGCTGGACGAGCCACTCCATCATCCGGGGTTGGAGTCGGACCAGGGTGCTGTAGGCCTCGCGGACCTCGTCCGGGAACTGCTCGATCTCGCCCCGATAGAGGCGCTCGCGTACGGGCCCGGTGACCTGCTCGTACATCAGCTCATCCCAGCCCCGGGTGGTCAGGCGGGTTCCCTCGGCGATCATCCGGCCGGCCCTGATGAGGGCCTCGTCGCTCGGAGCGAGCGCCCATCCGTGCAGGAACCGGCTGAGCCGGATCTCCTCATCGACGGTGAGGTGGGACGAGGGGTCCGGGGCGGGGAGCCCCAGGGTTGCGTACACCGCTGGCAACAGCCGCCCCCTGGGCCCGAGCGACTCCAGAATTCCGCGAACGTCCGGGTCGACCGTGGCCCCGGCTCGATGACCTGGTACTCGTCGACCCGTTCGAGGTCCAGGTGTCCCTCGGAGACCGCCCACTCCACCTGTTCCGGGGTGAAGCCACCGTTGAGCAGGGCGGCCACCAGCTTGACTCGGAAGACGTCGCCGAAGCGGAACGGGCCCGGGTCACGCGGGGTCAGGATCCCCAGCCGAACCAGCCAGTCGACACGTTCGACCGGCAGGCCGGCCTCGGTGGCGAGCTCCTGAGTGGAGAAGGTTGTGGCCATGTCGCGCATTGTCCTCGATAGCCGGCGGCGTGGCCGGCCGGCGGCGCCGCCCCACCTGAGGGGGGTTGACGCCACGGGGGCTCGTTGAATACAGTAAACCAGATGGTTAGGTCTCAGGCTCTGGACCGGACGTTCTCGGCGCTGGCGGACCCGACCCGCCGAGATATCCTCGAGCGCCTGGTCCGGGGACCGGCGTCGGTCTCCGAGCTGGCCCGTCCCTACGGCATGTCCCTGCCAGGGGTCATGAAGCATGTCCGGATCCTCGAGGGAGCCGACCTGGTCACGACCCGGAAGCACGGGAGAACCCGGGAGGTTCGATTGGGGGAGAAGGGGATGGACCACGCGGCCGGGTGGATCGACCGCCATCGGCGCCAGTGGGAGGGCCGGCTCGACCGGCTGGAAGCCGCCATCGAACGGAGGAGGGGAGCGAGGTCGTGACCTACGAGCTGCGGCTCCAGCGCGTGCTGGACGCACCGCCAGAGGTCGTGTTCGACACGTTCGTCGATCCGGACGCGACCGACGAGCTGTTCACGCCTCCCGAGCTCGGCTACCGGCTGGTCGAGTCGTCGATCGACCTCCGGGTCGGGGGGACGTGGACCATCCTCCAGGAAGGCCCCGACGGGGAGCGGGTCCGCCTGACCTACGCGTTCACCGAGGTCGACCGACCGCGTCGCCTGGCCGCCTCGTTCTCGATGCACTTCGAGAGCGACGGGCGGACCGACAGGAGCGACGTCCTGCTCACGTTCGAGGACCGCGGCGGCAAGACCCTCCTTACGCTGATCCAGGGCGGGTTCAAGACCGAGGAGGAGCGGGACGGATACCTGACCGGCGCGCCGGGCTTCCTCGACGCGGTCGAACGGGTGGTCGCGTCCCGGGTCGCCCGCTAGCCGGTCGGAGCGTTCGCCGAACGAAAGGAGAGCGACGATGGCAGACAGCACCGAGCAACCGCAGGTCCCCAGCCCCGATCCGGCCCTGCAGCGCCTGGACCGCTTCGTCGGGACGTGGACCATGGAAGGCCACCTGGTTGGGTCGGACGAGACCACCATCAAAGGTCAGGCGACGTATCGCTGGCTGCCCGGCGGGTTCTTCCTGGAGCAGGACGTCGACCTTGACTTCATGGGCCTGGAGATCCACAGCCACGAGCTGATCGGCTTCGACCCGGCGACCGGCACCTTCCCCTCGACCGTGTACTCGAACCTCTCACCCGCGCCGCTGCCGTACCGCTGGCAGGTAGACGACGGCAACGTCACGATTACGGTGAAGTACGGACCGATGGACGCGAC
>DASQWG010000215.1:0-7283 GCA_035640375.1 Actinomycetota bacterium | reverse complement strand
GCGATCGGTGCTATCACCACGGGGCTGATCCTGGTGGTGGCGGTGATTACCCGGTTCACCCAGGGCGCCTGGATGGTCGTGGTGGCCATCCCGGTGATCGTCGTCCTGTTCTCGGGCGTGAAGCGCCACTACGACGGCGTGGCCCGCGGGCTCGAGCGGGGGGTCGTGCGGTTCGGGGACATCGGCCAGAACCACGTCGTGCTGGTAGTCACGGGGTTCCACGCTGCCACGGCCGAGGCCCTCGGCTACATCCGTTCGCTGCGGCCGGTCAGCCTGGAGTCCCTCTATGTCGGTGGGGGCCCCACCGAGGAGGCGCAAGCCAGCTGGCAGGATCTGGCTCGGGATGGCCTCCCGCTGGTCGTCCCGGGGCCAGGTGACCCGGTCGACGCCGTGATCCACCACGTGAGAGCGATCCCGAGGGATCCCGGGGACTTCGTCACGGTCGTCATCCCGGAGCACTTCCACAAGCGGTCGCTCCTCAGCGCCCTGACGATGCCCGTCACCTTCCGGCTCAAGGTACGGCTTCTGCGCGAGCCACAGGTCGTCATCACCGACGTGCCCGTGCTGGAGGAGGCGGGCCGACCCAAGGGCGTGGACGCCCGTCCCCTCATCCCCGAGCGCATCGAGGCGATCGTGTTCGTGACGATGCCGCACGACGCAGCGGTTCGGGCCCTCAACTACGCCGTGTCGCTCAACGCCCACCACACCCGCGCGGTGTTCCTGGCGACCGACCCGGAGGAGGCACCGGAGGTGCTCCGCCGGTGGGGTGAGCTCGGCGTCGAGATCCCGCTCGAGGTCGTCGACGCGCCGTTCCGCGACCTTGGGCCGCCGCTCCTCGAAGAGGTGCGCCGCGTCACCGCCGATCCCGGCACGGTCGCCGCCGTGGTCATCCCGGAGTTCCTGGTCACGAGGTGGTGGCATCGCCTGTTGCACAACAACCGAGCCCTGTTCATCAAGCGGCAGCTTCTGTTCGAGCCGCGTGTCATCCTGTCGAGCGTCCCGTACCTGCTGGGGAGGACGGATGGATCGAGATGAAGCGATCGCCTTCGTCAGGGAGAAGGCGGAGAAGGAGACCACGGTCCGACACCTGATCAGCGTCGAGGGAGTGATGCGTCGTCTTGCCCGTCACTTCGGCGAGAACGAGGAGGTGTGGGGCATGACCGGGCTGTTCCACGACCTCGACCAGGACCAGACCCACGACGATGCCGATCGCCACGCCTACCAGGCCGCCGAATGGCTCCGCGAGGCCGGCGTGGCCGAGCCGATCGTGAACGGCGTGCTTGCCCACGCCCACGAGCAGTACCGGACCGATCGGATGTCCCGGGCGGTGGTCCATGCCGACGCCGTGGCTGGGCTCCTCGTTGCCGCCGCCCTGGTCCGACCGGAGAAGGCGAACGGCATGAAGGTATCCTCGGTGAAGAAGAAGGTCAAGGACAAGGCGTTCGCCCCTGGGGTGAACCGGGAGGAAGTCACCAGCGTCGAAGACGGAATCGGCGTGTCCCTCGACGAGTTCCTGGGTCTGGGGATCGAGGGGCTCCAGTCGGTTGCCCCCGAGATCGGATTGGCCGGCTCGACCGGCTAACCGGCGTCTGGCTCCGGCAGCCACCGATACCCGAGCCCCGGCTCGGTCCCGATGAAGCGCGGGCGGCTGGGATCCTCACCGAGCTTGCCCCGGAGCGCGCGGACGTAGATCCGCACGTAGTGCGTCTCGCTCTGATAGCCGGGCCCCCACACCTTCGACAGAAGCCACCGGTGGGTCAAGAGCTTGCCCGGGTGGGTGACGAGCGCCACGAGGAGGCGATGCTCGGTCGGTGTGAGCTGGAGGCGCTCACCGCGCATGGTGACGAGCTCGCGGGCCAGGTCCACCTCGAGGTCGCCGAACGTGAGGACGGCTCCGTTCTCGGTCTCGGGGCGGGCCCGCCGCTCCACGGCTCGCATCCGGGCCAGGAGCTCGCCGATCGAGAACGGCTTCGTCACGTAGTCGTCGGCCCCGGCGTCGAGCGCCGCGATCTTGTCGTCCTGGGACTCGCGCACCGAGAGGACCAACACGGGGGCCTCCGAGAAGCCGCGCAGGCGACGGATCACCTCGTGGCCGTCGATGCCGGGGAGGCTGAGGTCCAGGATGACCAGGTCCACGGCGTCGGTGGCGAGGAGATCGAGGGCGGCCTCGCCGCTCCCGGCTGAGTGCACCTCGTACCCGCGAGCGCGCAGGCTCGTTTGAACCGCCCGACGGATCTGCGGGTCGTCGTCGACGACCAACACACGAAGCGCCATCTAGCGGGCCTCGCGGACCGGAAGCCGGAACACCACGGCGGTCCCTCCACCAGGGGCGTCCTCGATCCAGATCGTGCCGCCATGGGCCACCACCACGGCATGTGCGATAGCCAGGCCAAGGCCGGAGCCGGAAACGGCGCCGTCAGAACGGAAGAACGGTTCGAACACCTGCCGCCGGACCTCCGGGTCGATCCCGGTCCCCTGATCCGCGATGCGAACCTGCACGGTGTCCTCCCACCTGGCGGCGGACACGCTGATCTGCGAGCCGGGCGGGCTGTACTTCGCCGCGTTCTCGAGGATGTTCGTCAGGGCCTGATCGACCTGCACGACATCGACCGGCACCTCCGGGAGGTCTTCCCGGAGCACGACGTTCAACTGGTGCCCTTCCAGGACCGGTGCGAGCCGTGCCAGCACGCCCTCGATGACCTCGTCGATCGCGGTGAGCCGCTTGCTGGGCGTGAGCGCCCCGGCCCGAAGACGGGTCAGATCGAGGAGGTTCCCGACCAACCGGTCGAGCCGCTCGGCTTCACCACTGATCGTTTCCAGGAGCTCGGTTCGGCCCGCTCGGTCGAGGTCCGCGTCGGGGTCGAGCATGCTCGTCACCGAGGCGATGATCGAGGCCAGCGGCGTGCGAAGGTCGTGCGTCACGGACTGAAGAAGCGCGGCCTGGAGCTGGCTGCGCTCGGCCCGGTCCCTGGCCTCCATCGCCTCGGTGGCCAGCCGGGTGCTCTCCAGGGCCAGGGCCATCTGCGAGGCGAACGAGCGGATCAGGTGCCTCTCGCCCTCCCCGAGGGAGGGCCCCTCGGCCCGGGAGTACGTACGGATCTCCGCGACGGCTTCACCCCCCACCGCCAACGGGAAGTCCTCCCGCCGCATCTCCCGCCCCACCGGAGCGCCGATGCCGGCCACGACCCGGGCGTCCGGTGGCAGGGCGACCTCGTACCGGGGGAGGCCGGTGAGTTCGACCAGGGCTCGACCGAACCGCTCGAACACGCTCTCGGGTGAGGCGCCGGAAAGCAGCCGGGCCCCCAAGTGCTGGAGGAGCCTGGCCTCCCGCTCACGCCGCTCGGCCCGGTCCCGCTGCGCCGTGGCCCTCGAGACGAGCGTGCCTACGACAGCCGATACGAGAAGGAACACCACCAGGGCCACGAGGTCCTCGGTCTTGCCGACGCTGAACGTCCCCACCGGCGGGGTGAACGAGAAGTTCAGCGCCAGGAACGACAGGACGGAGGCGAGGAGCCCGGCCGCCGAGCCACCGGCCAGGGCCGCGCCGGTGACGGCCAGGACGAACCCGAGCGCAGCCATGACCGTGGAGGTCTCGAACGGCAGTGCCGCCACCGCGGTTACAACCGCGGGGAAGGTCACAGCGGGGATGACCACCCTCGCCGCGCCGGGCCATCGGGAGGGGCGGAGTGGGACCACGCTCTCAGTTTCGACCCCGCCGTGGTCAGTCGCCACCGGCCTCGGCGGTTTTCCCGAACGTTTACCGGCCCTGCCGCCTCGTTGACGCTCGGTTTACGGGTCCCGACCGAGACTCATGGCGACGAAGGAGGTAGCTGATGCTGGTCGGTCTGATCGTCGGGATCGCCATCGGGCTGCTCCTCGGGCCCGCCCTGCGTTCGTGGGTGGTGTGGCGAGAGCACGTCGAGGCGGATCGCGAGGCTCGACTCCATGAGGAGATCCTCCGTCGGCTTGCGCCACCGGCCGGAGACCCGTCCCGGCCGGGACACCCGTTGCGCGGCTGATGCGAACCGCTCCCACGCTCGAGCGGGAGACCAAGGTTCCCGGTCGGGGAGTGCTCAAGCGCATCCTCCTCGGTCGGGCCATCTCCACCTCGAAGCACGAGCACCACCTGCTGCCGAAGATCCTGGCGCTGCCGGTGTTCTCGTCAGACCCGCTGTCCTCGGTCGCCTACGCCACCGAGGAGATGATGGTGGTCCTGTCGGTGGCAGGCGCCGGCGCCCTGGCCCTGATGCTGCCCCTGGCCGGAGTGATCGCCGTGGTCCTGGCGATCGTCATCACGTCCTACCGGCAGACGGTTCGCGCGTACCCGCACGGAGGCGGATCGTACATCGTGGCCCGGGAGAACCTCGGGACGATCCCGGGACTGTTCGCGGCGGCCGCGATCCTCCAGGACTACGTCCTGACCGTGGCCGTGAGTGTCACGGCCGGGACCGTGGCCGTGGTCTCGGCCTTCCCCGGCCTGGCGGAGCAACGGGTCGCCATCGCCATCGGCCTGATCGCGGTCGTCGCGCTGGCGAATCTCCGGGGGGTGCGGGAGGCCGGCACCCTCTTCGCCATCCCCACGTATGGGTTCGTGATAACCGTGTTCATCACGCTCGGGGTTGGCCTGATCCGTTGCGCGTCCGGCTGTCCCTCCGCCGCTGCCGAAGCACCGCTCCAGGCCACCGAGACGCTGGGGCTGTTCCTCGTGCTGAAGGCATTCGCGTCGGGGTCGACGGCGCTTACCGGCGTCGAGGCGATCGCCGACGGCGTGCAGGCGTTCCGCCGACCGCAGTCGAAGAACGCCGCTACCACGCTGGCCGCCATGGGGGCGATCTCGATCTCCATGTTCCTGGGGATCACCTTCCTCGCTCGCGTGCTCCACGTCCGCGTGGGGCACGGGGGGCGGTCGGTCCTGGCCCAGATCGGCGACACCGTCTTCTCCGGGGGAGCCATGTTCTTCGTCCTCCAGGTGTTCACAGCGTTGATCCTGATCCTGGCGGCGAACACGGCCTACCAGGACTTCCCTCGGTTGTCCTCGATCCTGGCACGCGACGGCTTCGTCCCCCGCCAGTTCCAGAATCGAGGGGACCGACTGGTGTTCTCCAACGGGATCATGGTCCTGTCGGCCTTCGCCATCCTCCTGGTCTGGGCGTTCGACGCCGACCTCACGCGGCTGATCCAGCTGTATGTGGTCGGCGTGTTCACCGCCTTCACGCTGTCGCAAAGCGGGATGGTCAGGCGGTGGACGACGACGAGGGAGCCGGGGTGGCGGCGAGGCGCGATCATCAACGGCATCGGGGCTATAGCGACCGGCATCGTGCTGGTCATCGTGGCCGTGACGAAGTTCGCCGGAGGGGCGTGGATCGTGATCAGCGCGATGCCGGTGTTCGTGACCTTCTTCCTGTTCGTGTACCGACACTACGCGAACGTTCGTCGCGCGCTGGAGCGCGGCGCCGTCCGGTACGGCGATCAGGGAACCAACCACGTCGTGCTCGTCCTGACCGAGGTCGACGCCGCGGCCGCTGAAGCTTTCGGCTACGTGCGCTCGTTCCGGCCCGCGTCCCTCGACGTCGTGTACGCGGGGGACGCGGCGGGCGGGGATCCCGAACGGGCTTGGCAGGCGCTGGCACCGAACGGGCCGCCCCTCGACGTGCTGGATGGAAGGGAACCGGTCAGCGCCGTCGTGGAACACGTCCGCCGGATCCCGCGAGCCGCGGATGACTTCGTCACCGTGGTGATTCCCGAGATGTTTCGCAAGCGTTCGCTCCTTCACGCCATCCGCAAGCCGGTGACGTTCCGGCTGAAGGTCCGGCTCCTCCGCGAGGCGGGCGTGGTGGTGACGGACGTGCCGGTGGTCGCCAACGGTGGACGGCTCGACGGCGTCGACGGGCGGCCCCTGATCCCCGAGCGAGTGGTGGCCTTGGTCTTCGTGGCGTCTCCGCACGATGCCACCGTCCGGGCGGTGAATTACGCGCGGACACTGGACGCCGAGGAGACCCGGGCCGTGTTCCTGGCCACGGAGCCCGAGGAGGCTCCGGCCGTCCTGGAGGGCTGGGCGGCTCGGGGCATCGGGGTGCAGCTCGAAGTCGTGGATGCTCCGTTCCGCGACCTCGGGCCACCGCTCCTCGAAGAGGTTCGGCGGGTCACGGCGGACCCGGGGACGGTGGTCTCCGTGGTGGTCCCGGAGTTCCTGGTCTCCCGGTGGTGGCACCGGATCCTCCACAACAACCGGGCCCTGTTCATCAAGCGGGCGCTCCTGTTCGAACCCCGGGTCATCCTGTCGAGCGTCCCGTACCCGCTCGGCTCACGGGGTCGCCCGAACCCCCGACGGTCCGGCGGGTCCGGATCCGCCGGATCAGCCACCAGGCGACGACGGCCAACGTGATCGCCGCGATGGCCCAGCTGATCGGGTCGCCGTACCGGAGGAAGGTCTCCCAGTTCTCGCCGAGCAGCATCCCCGCCCAGGTCAGGGCGAACGTCCACGGCAGGCAGCCGAGGAACGTGTACAGCGTGAACTTCCAGAAGTTCATGCGGGCCACGCCGGCGGGCAGCGAGATGAACGTGCGGATCACCGGTAGGAGCCGCGAGACGAACACGGCCAGCTCCCCGCGGCGCTCGAACCACTCGTGCGCGCGATCGAGCTCGTGCTCGCGCAGCATCACGTACCGGCCCCACCGGTTGATCAGTGGCCGCCCGCCGGCGTACCCGACCCAGTACGCCAGCCATGAGCCGATCACGTTGGCGATCGTCCCGGTCAGCGCCACCCAGACGAAGTCGAGGTCGCCGCGGGAGACCAGGAACCCGCCGAACACCATGGTGACCTCGGACGGGATCGGGATGCACGCAGACTCCAACACCATCAGCACGAAGACGGCCGGGTAGCCGTACGCGCCGAGGTAGTCGGTGATGACGTGCTCAAGCCACTCGAGCATGGGCCTGCCAGCCTACAGGAGGGGTCACGTGGGCATGGCGCGCTACCATGTGCCGCGTTTGGGGAACAAACGAGGGGGCTCAACGCGTTCCACCGCCGAGCCGAAAACTTGACAGGCTCCCCCGCCGAAGAGTACGGAGGCGCGTTTGATGGCAAAGAACCTGGTGATCGTCGAGTCGCCGACCAAGGCCAAGACCTTGGAGCGGTACCTCGGGCGCGAGTTCACGGTGAAGGCCTCGATGGGCCACATCCGCGATCTGCCGGAGAGCAAGATCGGGGTGGACACCGAACGGAACTTCGAGCCCGAATACGTCGTGCCCGACGCCAAGAAGAAGGTGGTCACCACGCTGCG
>DASQWG010000214.1:0-2441 GCA_035640375.1 Actinomycetota bacterium | reverse complement strand
CAGGCGGGACATCCACCCGAGGGGAAAGGGACCGCGCCACCGCCACCCCGGCCAGGCCCACCGGGACCAGAACGAGGAAGAACCGATGGTCCTGCGGAAGTCCCGGCCACAGCCCGCGGATCAGGGGCGGACCCCCGGCCGCCAGGGCGCCGAACGAGCCGGCCACTGTGGCCACGGCGTTGTAGGTGCCGAACGTCAGCGTCCGGCGCTCGGCGCGAACGCGGGCCGGGAGCATGGCCTGCTCGAGCGAGGTGAAGGGACCCGACTCCACCACCTCGGTCGACATGGTCCCGGTCAGCGCCACCAGCACCAGTACCCAGAGCCGGTCGGTGAGCGCGAAGGTCAGGCCGGACACGGAGAGGCCCAGGAACAGGAGGGCGTAGAGCCGCCGCCGGCCGAGGCGGTCACCGACGCGACCCACCACCAGGGAGACCGCCGCCGCCCCCATGAGGATGGCCGCCAGGAGCAGACTGACCTCTCCGCCGCTCCATCCGCGGGCCTCGAGCGAGGCCCCCAGGAGGATCGAGGAGAACCCGTACCCCACCGCCCGGAGGCCCTGGGCTGTCAGGATCTTCCGCGCGTCCCCCGGCAAACCCTCCCCGGGAGGCTCGGGCCTCACTCCGCGTTCCGCCGGCACCACGCGTACAGGGCCTCGTACACGAACGATTCCCTCCGGAGCAGCTCGAGATCGTTGGGCTCGACGTCGCGGGCGCCCTCGGCGATGGCCAGGAGGCCCGGCCCGAGGGGATCGGTCCCCAGCTCGCCCTCGATGTCGGCCGCGTGCACGATCCTGCCCAGCCGCAGGAGGGCCGGATCTCCCTGCAGGTCGAACTCCTCGAGGAGGATCTCGAACGTGCATCGGCCGTCCCGGTGGTTGAACTCCGCCCCGGGAGCGTCGAACGACCGCGCGCCCTGCCGCTCGGCCACCTCGAGAACCGTGTCCGCGGGCACGTAGAGGAACTCGGCCTCGGGATCGATGAACCGCCGGATCAGCCACGGGCAGGCGACGCGGTCGGTCTTCGGCCGCTCCCTGGTGACCCACTTCATCCGGTCCCACCTCCTCGGGTCAGGAGGGCTCACGCCCGAGGAGCGTGGCCTTCCTCCGGTACTCGTACAGCCCGTCGAACAGTGGGCCAGTGAGCCGAAGGACCTCGGCGTCGTCGCGGACCATGGACAGGCCCCGAAGGAGCACGTCGAGCCCGGGAGCCTCGGGAGCGTCGTACCGGTCGTCGGCCAGGTCGGCTTCGTGAACGATTCGAGCGATGTCCCAGAGGACCGGGTCATCGAGTCCGTGACGCTTGAGGATCGTCTCGAAGGTGCAGTCCCCGGCGTGATGGGAGAGGGCCGCCCCCCGCATGTCGAACGCGGTGGCGTCGTCCGGGACGTCATCCGGGTCCTGGACGAAGAGGAACGCAGCGTCCGGGTCGATGAACCGGCGGATGAGCCAGGCTGACGCGGCCCGATCGATGTGGCATCCGGCCCGGGTGGCCCACCTCACGATCGCACCTTCCCGAGCTCGGCCAGGCGGCCGATGGCCTCGGCGGCCATCTCTCTTTCCGGGGGCGGGAAGTAGTCCCGCTGGCGGATCCGTTGCATCTGTCGTCTCAGCCGCCGCAGCGCCCGCCGGCGCCCCGGCGGCTCCCCGGCGGCAGCGTGCTCCGCCATGACGGTCACGGCCCGGTACTCCTCGCCGACGGCCGCCGCCATCCTCTCCACCATCACCCGCTCTTGCGCCGCCGTGGCGGATCGGGCGATCCAGATGGAGGCCTCGCCGTCCGCCTCGGTTACGTCCTCGGCAAGCCACTCCAGCCGCTCACGGTTCCTGGATGAATGTGGCAGGGCCGCCAGGCCGTCCAGGACCTGTGCCACCCCGAGGGCCCTGAGCTTCCGCCACACGGCGATCCGGGGAGTCGAGGGCTCCCGGGGGAGACGGTAGGCAAGAAACACCCAGCTCCTGCGCCTGGCCACGTCCCCACCGTACCCGCTCCGTCTGGGTTACGCAACCATGGTTACATCACATGTACAGAGGCTCGCATTGAACATGCCGACTCGCGCGAAGAGAATCCAAGGAACTGGCCTTCTCTGGAGGATCCATGCAACGCGGATAGGGGTCGCGATCTCGGGGCGGCTATCGGGCCCGGCATGGGTGAGGGGTACGAAAATCCTGTCATCGCCCTGAGCGGACGGGCTGCTGCTCTCCACCGGTGACTCGATCGTCGGCGCCGAGGGCCTGACCTCGACCCGCTTGGCAGGTGCTGGGGCGCTCTCCCTGGCCAACCGGCCGCTGAACGTTCCGCAGATCGCCCGGCGCATGGGGCTGACACGACCGAGCGTCCACGCGACCGTGAAGCGTTTGCGACGGCGCTCTCGAACGGCTCCACGCTCGAGCCCAGAAAGGGATAACCGCGCCGAAGTGGCATATTCATGCAGCCGGATTGCTG
>DASQWG010000213.1:0-2138 GCA_035640375.1 Actinomycetota bacterium | reverse complement strand
CCGCCGGTCGAGGAGCTCCATCACCTTAATCGAGGGCGACTCGCGAGCGTCACCAACGTCCGGCTTGTACGCCACACCGAGCACGAGGATCTTCGCCCCCTTCACGGCCTTTCCCGCCTCGTTCAGCACGTCGCCGACTCGCGTGGCCACGTACGCGGGCATCCGGTCGTTGATCTCCTCGGCCTGCTCCAACGTGCGGAACCGGTAGCCGGCGTCCCGGCGGACTTGCCACGCCAGGTACGTCGGATCGACCGGGATGCAGTTCCCGCCCACGCCCGGACCCGGCTGGAACGGCATGAACCCGAACGGCTTGGTAGCCGCCGCCTCGAGAACCTCCCACGTGTCGATGCCCATCTCGTGGCAGATCATCGCCAGCTCGTTGACGAGGGCGATATTGGTGTGGCGGAAGGTGTTCTCCAGGAGTTTTGCGAGCTCGGCCGCCCGGCACGAGCTCACCGTGATCACCTTGTCGACGAGCTGGCCGTAGTACAGCGCGGCCATGCCCGCCCCCTCGGGTGACAGCGCGCCCACGACTCGCGGCACGCTGCGGAACGGGAACTCATCGTTCCCCGGGTCGATCCGCTCGGGTGAGTAGGCCAGGAGGAAGTCCCGGCTGGCCCGCAGGCCGCCGGACTCGAGGATCTCCCGCACCGGTCCCTCGGTGCAGCCCGGGTAGGTCGAGCTCTCCAAGATCACCATCCGCCCCGGCCCGAGGTGCTCGGCCACCGTTCGGCACGCGGCCTCGACGTACGAAAGGTCAGGCTGGTGGTCACGCACCGGCGTCGGCACGCAGATCGCCACGACGTCGCAGTCGTCGAGGACGGCCGGATCGGTACCGAAGTGGATCCTTCCGGTGGCCATGGCCGAACCGAACGTCGACCCGCCGACGCCCGGGACCGAGAGCGTCCCGTCGCGCAGGTCGTGGACCCTGGCCTCGTCGACGTCGAACCCGCTGACCGCGAACCCGGCCTCGGCCGCGGCACACGCCAGTGACAGGCCGACGTACCCCTGGCCCACGATGCCCACCGTGGCCTGCCGCGTCAGGATCATGCGGCGGAGCCGGGCGGTGGCCCTCATGAATCCCGGTCCCCCAGGCCCACCATCGAGGGGAGCTTGCCCCGACGCTTCCGCTCCCGACGGGCCTCATCGGCGTAGTAGCTGTAGTAGCCGCGAGGCAAGCTGGCCTCGGTGGCCCCGTTGAGGGCCGCGCCCACCACGGGCGCTCCCAGGCGCAGGAGCAGCTCGCTGGTGCGCTGGGCCGCCATCGCCGTGGTCTGGCCGGCCCGGCCGACCACCAACACGGCGTCCACCAGTGGGAACAGGTGCGTGGCGTCGCTGGCGGCCAGGATCGGGGCGGTGTCGATCAGCACGATGTCGGCCACCTCTCGGGCCTCGGCGATCACTTGGCGCATCAGCGGCGAGGCCAACAGCTCGCCCGGCTTCTCCGGCACGAACCCGCTTGGGATCAGCCGGACGTTCGCCATGGCCGTGCGCCACCGCTGCCCGTTGATGATGGTGTGACCCTCGCTCTCCGCGCGGAGGGCGTCGGTGAGCCCTCGACTGTTCGGGACCCCGAAGAGCGAGTGGATCGTGGGCCGGTGGAGGTCGCAGGACAGCACCAGGACCTTCTTCCCGACCTCGGCGAACGCCGCCGCGAGGTTGGCCACCGCGGTGGACTTGCCCTCGCCCGGCCCGGGCCCGGTGACCAGGATCACCTGGGGCGGCGTGGGGGGCCGGCGCGTGATGCCCGCGGCCAGGAGGCGAAACGCATCCGCGGCCGGCGACTTCGGGGCGGTGGCCACGGCGATGGTTGACTTCCGCTTCCATCGCCGGACGAACGGGATCTCCGCCAACACGGGGAGGTCGAAGTGCTTCTCTGCGGCCTCCTTCGTGTGGAGCCTGGTGTCCAGCCGCTCCAGCAGGAAGACGATCCCGACCGCGGCCGCCAGCCCCAGGATCAGGGCGAGCAGCAGGCGCGAGGGCCACGAGCGCACCTGGATGAAACCGCCGCTCGCGACGGGAACGGGCACCGCCTCCTGGAGCTGGGTCAGCCCGGAGCTCGCGCCGGCCTGAGAGGTGATGAGCTCCAATTGCTCGATGAGCGAGGTGACGGTGTTCACCTTGGCGTTGCGGGTCGC
>DASQWG010000212.1:0-3011 GCA_035640375.1 Actinomycetota bacterium | reverse complement strand
CGCCATCGGCGACGATGAGCTCACCTCGGGCGGCACGGGCCAGTTCCCGGGAGCGGTCGACTTCTTCCACTCGGTGATGTTCGACAACGAGGGCGAGGTCGTGAACTGGGTCGACGAGTCCTTCGGGGCTGGCTGCCCGACGGAGACGACCTACCAGCCCCGGCCCTGGAACCCGACAGGGGGAACCCACAAGACCGGCAAGATGTTCTTCTCCGACATGGAAGGGAACTTCCTGAGCGAGTTCCACGTCGGCGACCTGCGGCCCGACCCGGGGGCGACCGAGTACTGCTCGGCCCACATGGGCATGGCCGTCATGGGTATCCAGCGTGACCTCTTGGTCAACGCCTGGTACACGGGGGGGGCCGACGTGATCGACTTCACCCAGGCGGATCGGCTGAAGGAGGTCGCGTTCTACGACCCCCAGCGGGACTCGGGCACCTGGTCCGCGTACCCGTACACCGGCCCGATGTACAAGACGGGGCCCGGGATCCCCGTCTACGCGTCGGACGGCGTCGAGAACAACGCCATCGCGGCCGGGATGGTGGTGTACCGGACACTAATCCAGAAGCCTGGTCAGGCACATCTGGTGGACCACCTGAACCCGCAGACGATGGACTAGTGCGCGAGGAGCAACACCCTCGACCGGCCTCCGGGGAGACCCGGAGGCCGGTCGGCGTTCTGGGACGATCCAGGAGGAAACCGGCGCTGCGGTGGCGTACCTTACCGGCAGCCCTGAACGACACGGGAGGCCCGATGCGCAGAATCGCCGTGACCTTGACGTTGGCCCTGGTGGCCGGCCTGTTCCATGGAACGGCCGCCGCCTCCGAGCCGGCGCCGATTGATCCGTGGGTGCTGCAGCTCGAGGGGCGCCAGAGTGCCCTGATCCACATCGAGCCGGGGGTACCGCTCGAGAGCGGCGTCGCCGCTGCCCGGTCGGCAGGCCTGGACGTGGGGACGACCTATCCGCCCATCAACGTGTTCGTCGCCTACGGGGAAGCCCAGCAGTTCGTGTCGGTCGCCACGGCTCCCGAGGTCGAATGGATCGAGTCCAATCTCCTTCTCGAGTTCTTCACGGATACCTCACACATCGCCACGCGAGGCCAGGAGGTCCTCGACGGCGCGATCACCCTCGCCGACGGCTCCCGTATCGACGGCTCGGGGGTGGGGGTGGGCGTGGTCGACAGCGGCGTGGACGGCACCCACCCCGATCTGGCCGATCGGATGGGGTCGAACGTCCGCATCGTGTGCACCGCACCCGGCGGCGCCGTGGCTATCGGCGGAGGGACCGGGTTGGGCTTCTCCGAGTGCCGAGCGCCCAAGGCCGCGGTCCCGATGGATGACACCGACACGCCGGGCGCTGGGGGGCACGGGACCCACGTGGCAGGGATCGTGGCAGGGACCGGAGCGGCGTCCGGAGGCCGGTTCCACGGAGCGGCACCGGGCGCAACCCTGTACGGCGTGGGGGTGGGGACCACCCTGGTGGTGGAGAACGCCCTCGACGGCCTGCGCTGGGTCCTGGACAACCACGACCGGGTCGACCCGGCCATCCGGGTGGTGAACAACTCCTGGGGCAGCGGGCACCGCACGGCGACCGAGAACGATCCGCTGACCGGCGCCGTCACCAAGATGCAGAACGCCCTGCTCCAGGCCGGGGTCACGGTGGTCTTCGCCGCCGGGAACAGCGGAGGCAGCGGGACCACCGCCACCACCTCGGTCCAGTGCGTGAACCTGACCCCGGGGAACGTCTGTGTGGCCAACTACAACGACGCCAACAGCGGAACCCGCGACGGCTCGCTCAGCTCCAGCTCCTCTCGAGGCAAAGCCGACGATCCGTCGACGTGGCCGGACATCTCGGCTCCGGGGTCGACCATCGTCTCGACGTGTCGAGTCACCCTGCCGGTGTGCTGGGCCCACACGGGGCAGGTCCTGGATCCGCCCAATACGTATTCGACCCTCTCGGGAACCTCCATGGCGGCACCGCACATCGCCGGCATCGCCGCGCAGCTCTACCAGGTCGATCCCACCCTCACCCCGGGCCGGGTGGAGGACGTCCTCGAGGACACCGCCCACAAGTTCACCTTCGGGGGCCCGTATGCCTCGGATCCCTTCAATCCGGACAACCTCTCATCCTTCGACAAGGGCCACGGTCTGGTGGACGTTATGGTGGCCGTCCAGTCGCTGCTTGGGACCAAGGTGAAGGGGTCGAAGAAGAAGCCGAGGCCGTAACAGGCGTCTCAGCCGGTGCCGTGCTCGGCCCGCATCCGGGCGCGGACGAGTTCGGCCTGGGCCTCGACGTCGTCCCGGCCCTGGAACTCCTGGGCCCGGGCGCGGGCCGCGGCGACGTCGACCTCGGAGGGCAGGACGGCGTGCTCGGCGAGGACGTCGACCCTGGTCTCCTCCTCGCCGGGGGTGACGTGCAGGAAGCCGCCGTCGACGAGGACCTTTCCGGTCTCGGCCTCCCCCTCCAGCAGGCGCACCGGTGCCACCGCCAGCTCGATCAACATCGGCGCGTGGTTCGGCAGGATGCCGACCTCGCCATCCACCCCTCGGGCCACGACCATGTCCGCGTTGCCCGCGAACACCTCGCGCTCCGGCGAGACCACCGTGACCCGAAGGGTGGCCACAGCCGCTACTCCCCCTGCTTCCCGAGGCGCTCGCCCTGGGCGATGGCCTCCTCGATCCCACCGACCATGTAGAAGGCCTGTTCCGGCAGGTGGTCGAGCTCGCCCTCGGCGATCATGTTGAATCCGCGGATCGTCTCGGCCACCGGCACGTACTTCCCCTCGATCCCCGTGAACTGCTCGGCCACGAAGAACGGCTGGGACAGGAACCGCTGGATCTTCCGGGCCCGGGCCACGATCAGCTTGTCTTCCTCGGACAGCTCGTCGACGCCGAGGATGGCGATGATGTCCTGGAGGTCCTTGTACCGCTGGAGGATCTCCTGGACCCGCCGGGCCACCGCGTAATGCTCCTCGCCGATGTACCGGGCGTCGAGGATCCGCGAGGTTGAG
>DASQWG010000211.1:0-5406 GCA_035640375.1 Actinomycetota bacterium | reverse complement strand
GGGCGGCGCTCGAGGCGCCGCCCGCCTCATCGCCCTCTTACGTCCGCGGCTCCGCTGCTCGCAGGCCGCGCAAGGCCAGGAGCGCCCCGAGCACGAAGATCGCCGTGGCCAGGTAGATCAGGCCGAGGTGTCCGATCGTGTCGAAGCCGTTCGGGTAGTGCATCGGCAGCGCCACGGCCAGGAACAGGACCGGGGTGGCCACCGCGCCGACCCAGGCCCACATCGCACCTCGCCGAACGCCATAGCCCACCAGGAACAGCACCGCGACGCCGATCGCGGCGATCCCTCCCGACAGGGCGACCTGGAGATGGCTCACGTACTCGTAGAAGGCCGGGCTGAACCGTTCGATCTCCGACCTGGTCACGCCGACCTGCTCGGGCCCGATCCCGATCTCGAGGAGGCGTGTGAAGTTGAGGACGAAGAAGATCACCGCGTACCCGATGAACCCGACAGCGGCCAGGCTCATCAGCCACGACCCCCACCTGAGAGAGGTCTCCGCGCCCTCCGTTCGCGACGCCGCTGCGACGGTCGCCATGGCTCCCTCCTTTTCTGAAGTCGAGGAGATCGTCCACCCGGGGGGAAGCCGAGTCAGTGATGCCCGTCACCGCGGGGGTGTGCCTTCGAACACCGGTGGCTACGGCAACTCGGCCTCAGCCGTGCACGATCCGGCCGCCCACCATGGTCACCAGGGGGCGTGCTTCCCCGATCGGGCCGGCCTCGAAGGGGTCGCGGTCCAGGACGATCAGGTCGGCGGCCTTTCCGGGCTCGATCGTCCCGGCCGTGTCGTCCAGCCGGTTCACGAAGGCGGACCCGCGCGTGAAGGCCTCCAGGGCGGCAGCGGGAGCCAGGCGCTCCTCCGGGAGGAACGCCTCACCCTCCCGGCGCCTCGGGTCGACTCGCGTGACCGCCACCTCGATCTGGAGGAGGGGGTTGGGGGTGCTCACTGACCAGTCGCTCCCGAACGCCAGCCTGGCCCCGGACCGGGCCAGTGACGCGAACGGGTACTGACGAGCCGCCCGCTCGGGGCCGAGGAACGGGATCGTGAGCTCGTCCATCTGCGGCTCGTGACAGGCCCACAGCGCCTGGACGTTCGCGGTGACGTCGAGGGCGGCGAACCGGGGCACGTCCTCGGGGTGGACCACCTGGAGGTGGGCGATGTGGTGCCGGTTGCCCCGAGGGCCGTTCGCGCGCCGGGCCGCCTCGAACGCGTCGAGGGCGCTCCGCACGGCGGCATCGCCGATCGCATGGACGTGGACCTGGAACCCCTCGCGGTCCAGCCGGCTGACCGCTGCGGTCAGGGCGTCGGTCTCGAAGAACGGGATGCCGTGGTTGCCCGTCGGGTCGCCGTGTGCGTCCAGGTACGGCTCCAGGAGGTGGGCGGTGAAGCTCTCGACGACCCCATCGACCATGATCTTCACGCTGCCGGCGTCCACGCCGTCGACCGGGACCGACCGTGCCCGGCGCTCCGCGAGATCCTCGATCTGGTCGAGGCCCCGGCCCCGCTCCCACCACAGCGCCGTGACCACCCGCGCGGTCAGCCGGCCGCGCCCGGCCAGCGCGAGGTACGCGTCGAGGTGCTCCGGCCCGACCCACGCGTCCTGCCACGCCGTGATGCCGAGGGCGTGGAGGTAGGCCTGGGCCTCGAGGATGGCCCGCTCCCAGTCCCTTGTGGACGTCAAAGGCACCACCCGCTCGACCAACTTCATCGCCCCCTCGTGGAGCGTGCCGGACGGCTCGCCCGTTGCCAGGTCGCGCTCGATCCTCCCGTCGGGCGGATCGGGGGTGCGACCGTCGATGCCGGCGGCCTCCAGCGCCCGCGTGTTCACCCAGGCGCCATGGCCGTCGCGGTTCGGCAGGTACACGGGACGGTCGGGGACGATCGCGTCGAGGTCATCCCGGCGCGGCGTGCCTCCCGGGAACGCGGCCGGCCACCATCCCCCGCCGAGGATCCAGGGCTCCTGAGGATGAGCGCGGGCGTACTCGGCCACGATCCGGAGGGACGTCTCCGCGTCCTCGGCGCCGTTCAGGTCGCACCGGAGCCGCTCGAGCCCGCTCGAGGGTGGATGCACATGCGCGTCCTGGAACCCCGGCAGGATCAGACCGCCGCCGACCTGGATGACCTCGGGTCGAGGACCGGCCGCCTCCCGGACCGACGCGCCGATGGCGGCGATGCGGCCGTCCCGCACCGCCACCTCGAGGTCCTCGACCGGGGGGCGCCCGGGGACCCCGGTCCGGGCCCGGCCCCCTACCAGGACGAGGTCGCCGCTCACCGCGTCATGCTGGCATCGCGACCGGCCGGCGGCACCCGTCCGTTCCGTCCATCCCGACCGTTCCGGCCGCGCCGGACCGGACACGCCGCGTCCCGACGGCTTCGGGCCATAATCCTGTACGGCGATTCAAGGGGGGCTGTGGGGACGGAGGCAGTGCGGGACCGGTCGGCCGAGGTGACCCGGCTCGTCGACCAGCGGTTCGAGTCCTATCTGGAGCGGATCCGGGACCTGTGCCGGATGCCCTCGGTCAGTGCAACCGGCGAGGGGATCCGCGACGTGGCCGCGCGGGTGGCCTCGCTGGTCGAGGAGGTCGGCGGCGCCGTCGAGCTGGTCGAGACCCCCGGCCACCCCGTGGTCCTGGGGGAGCTGGGCGGGCTGGCCGGCGCCCCGCGCCTGGTGAAGTACGGGATGTACGACGTCCAGCCGGCTGAGGAGCCGAACTGGTCCTCGCCACCCTTCGCCGCGGAGGTTCGCGACCTGCCGGGGGTCGGGTCGGCGGTGGTCGGCCGCGGCGTGGCCAATTCGAAGGGCTCGTTGGCGGCGTTCTTCTGCGCCCTCGAGGTTCTGCGCGACACCGGCGGCATCCCGGTGGGGATCGCGTTCCTGATGGAGGGCGAAGAGGAGCTGGGGAGCCCGAACCTGCCCGCGGTGGTCAGGGCCCGGCGCGACGACCTCGCCGGCGACGCCGGGGTGGACCTGGATCTGTACGGGGCGCCGGGCGAGGGCGCGGCGGATCTGGCCACTGGGTGCAAGGGGCTGCTCAGCTTCGAGCTGGTGTGCGAGGGCGGGGAGTGGGGCGGTCCCCGTGCCCCGCTCCACTCCAGCGAGATGGCCTGGATCCACTCTCCCGTGTGGGCCCTGGTCCGAGCCCTGGACTCGCTGGTCGGGCCCGACCAGGAGGTGGCCGTGCCCGGGCTCCTGGAGGCCGCCCGTCGGCCGACCGACCAGGACCGGGCCCTCCTCGAGGAGCTGGCCGAGGGCTTCGACCCCGAGGCCCACCTGGCGGAGGCCGAGGCCTCGCGGTTCCGGCTGAGGGGGACCACGGCGGAGCTGCTCGAGGCGCTGACCTTCCGGCCTACCGTGAACGTCGACGGGCTGGAGGCCGGGTACACCGGCCCGGGCGGCATGACGATCATCCCCGGACGGGCCCGGGCCGTCCTCGACGTGCGGCTGGTCCCCGACCTCGAGCCCGACCGCGCCGCCGAGGCGGTCCGCGAGCACCTCGACGCGGCGGGGCTGCCGCACGTCGAGCTCCGCATGCTCGACTCGTACCCGTGGGGGAAGGCCGACCCCGGCTCAGCCGTGGCCCGGGCCATGCGGGCCTCGTACGACGCCGTCGGCGTCCGGGTGCTCCCGTACCCGATGGCGCCGTGGTGCGCGCCGTTCTACGTCTTCGACCGCATCCTGGGGATCCCGTGGGTGACCGGCGGGGTGGGGCACTCCGGCGGCGCGCACGCCCCCGATGAGTTCGCCTCGGTGGAGGGCCTCCGCCAGCACATCGTGGCGGCCGCGGAGTTCCTGCTGGCGTTCGCGGAGATCGGGGCGCCCGAGCGCGCCGAGGCGGTCCGGGCGTGAGCCCGCGGGGCCGCCCCCTCGAGTACGGCCGGCTGACCTGGCCCGAGGTGGCCGAGGCCGCGTCCGAGGACCGGGTGTGCCTGATCCCCGTCGGCACGCTCGAGGACCACGGACACCACCTCCCGATCGATGCGGATCTCCGGATCGTGACCGAGATCTGCCGGCGGGCCGCGGACGAGGCCGCCGACGAGACCGTGCTCCTGCCACCGATCCCGCACGGGTACTCGCCGCACCACATGGACTTCCCCGGGGCGATCACGATCGCGTGGGAGACGTTCACCCGGTACGTGACCGACGTGGGCACCTCGCTGGCGCGCCACGGGTTCCGACGGCTCCTGTTCCTGAACGGCCACGGCTCGAACCAGAACCTCGTGGAGACCGCCGCGCGCCTGGTGATGGTGGAGCACCCGAAGACCCTGGCCGCGGCGGCGTTCTACCTGACGAGTCCCGAGTCGCTGGCCGCTATCGAAGAGCTCCGCGAGTCCGAACGCGGCGGCATGGCGCACGCGTGCGAGCTCGAGACCTCGCTGTACCTGGCCATCGACGCGGACGCGGTGGACATGGACCTAGCCCGGGACGAGCGCTCCTATCCCGAGGGGCAACACGCCTGGCTCGACTGGACGGACGGCTCGCTGAAGCTGATGCCGTGGTGGTCCTCGTTCTCCCGGACCGGCGTCCACGGCAGTCCCACACTGGCCACGCCCGAGAAGGGCAAGGCCCTGTTGGAGGCGGCGGTGGCCGAGGCGGTCTCCTACGTCCGCGAGCTCCGGGAGAAGCCGCTCCCCGAGCGTCGGCCGCCGGAGGGCCCGCGGTGAAACCCCGTCCGCTTCCGCCCGGCGGCACGATCGGCGTCCCGGCCCCCGCCAGCCCCTGGGACGAGCGCTCCGAAGTTGACCGGGGGGTGCGCTGGTGGGAGTCGAACGGGTATCGGGTGAAGCTGGGCGAGGGGATCTGGGAGCGCGACGACTACCTGGCCGGGGACCCGAAGACTCGGGCTCGGGACCTGAAGGCGATGTTCGAGGACCCCGAGGTCGACGTGGTGCAGGTCTTCGGGGGCGGCTACGGCGCCGCGGAGGTGGGGCCGCTCCTCGATCTCGAGGCGATCGCGGCGAACCCGAAGCCGTTCGTGGGGTTCTCCGACATCACCGTCCTCCACCTGGCGATCCGCAAGGCCACCGGCCTGGTGACGTTCTATGGCCCGGGGCTGGGTGGGGTGGCCGCCCCAAAGACGGAGGACTTCACCCGCGACCGACTGCTCCGGGCCTTGACGGTCCCCACCCCGCTCGGGGAGATCCCGCCGCGGCCCGACGATCCCTACATCGGGGCGATCGGCTCGGGCCGGGTCACGGCGCCGCTGGCCGGCGGGTGCCTGTGGCTGCTGACGGACTCCCTGGGGACGCCGTGGGAGGCGGACCTGGACGGGGCCATCCTGTTCTTCGAGGACCTGCACACGCCCTCGTGGATGGCCGATAGCGAGCTGACGCATCTGCGGAACGCCGGGAAGCTCGACGGCGTCGTCGGGGTGGCCATCGGCGAGATGTATCAGTGTGAGGACTGGCGG
>DASQWG010000210.1:0-2466 GCA_035640375.1 Actinomycetota bacterium | reverse complement strand
GGGACCCGACCGTCGAACACCGCGACGAGCTCGTCGGCCGCCTCCCCGATGGCCACCACGCCGACCAGGGAGGGAACGGCCGCGGCCAGCGGGCTGAGGTCGATGCCCTTGCTGCGCCCGCCGGCGACGAGCACGGCGCCGTCGAGTCCCTCGATCGCGGCCAGGGCCGCGTGCGGGTTGCTGGCCTTCGAGTCGTCGACGAACCGCACGCCGTCCACCTCGGCCACGACCTCGCCACGGTGCGGCAGCGGGCCGAACGAGGTGACGACGTCGCCGACAGGCTCCGGGTCGAGGCCGAAGGCGATGGCCGCGGCCGCGGCAGCGGCGGCGTCGGCGCGCAGGGACGTAGCGGTCGACCGCGGGGTTCCCAGCACGGCATGCCCACCGAGCCTCGACACCAGCTCGTCGTCCTCGTACCCCACCTGTCCCTCGGCCGGCCGGCCCAGCCGGAACCACTGCACCGGGCACGGCGCCTCGCGGGAGACGGCGGCGCCGTGGGGATCGTCGACGTTCCCGACGTGGATGTCGCCCGGACCCTGGAGCGCGTAGATGCGGCGCTTCGCCTCACGGTACCGGGACAGGGAGCGGTGCCAGTCGAGGTGGTCGGGGGCCAGGTTCAGGAGCACCGACACCCGCGGGTGGAACGATTCGTGGAACCGAAGCTGGAACGAGGAAGCCTCAACGGCCAGCGCCTGGTGACCCTCGGTGGCCGCCAGCGAGAACGGGTGGCCGATGTTGCCGCAGGCGACCGCGTCGAGGCCGGACCGGCGCATGGCCTCGGCCACCATCTCGGTCGTGGTGGTCTTCCCGTTCGTGCCGGTCACGGCCACGTACGGGGCGGTGGCCAGCCGAGCACCCAGCTCCAGCTCGCTCCACACCCGGAGGCCCCGGGACCGGGCCTCGCGGATCACGTCGGCGTGCTCCGGGACCCCGGGGCTGGTGACCATCAGCGTGGCCCCCTCGAGGTGGATGGGCTCGTGCCGGCCCGTCAGGACCTCCGCGCCGGCGGCTTCGGCCTCGTCCGCCGCCGCGTCGACCTCGGCCCGGGATCGGATCTCGGTCACCCGCACCGATGCGCCCCCGTCGAGGAGCACCCGCGCGGCGGCGAGCCCGCTGGCCCCCAGGCCGACGACCACCGCTCGCTCGCCGCGCACGTCGAGGCTCACGTCACCCCGCCCCTGGTCAGGAAGTCCGCGTAGAACATGCCCAGGCCGAAGATCACCGCGAGGCCGGCCACGATCCAGAACCGGACGATCACGGTGAACTCGGGCCAGCCGAGGACCTCGAAGTGGTGGTGGATCGGGGCCATCCGGAACAACCGCCGACCGAAGACCCGGAACGAGATCACCTGGAGGATCACCGAGGCCGTCTCCAGCACGAAGATCCCGCCCAGGATGACCAGGAGGAGCTGGGTCTGGGTGGCGATGGCCAGGGCCGCCATCAGACCGCCCAACGCCAGCGACCCGGTGTCCCCCATGAAGATCTTCGCCGGCGCGGCGTTCCACCACAGGAACCCGGCGATGGCCCCCAACGCGGCGGCCGAGAGGATCGCCAGGTCGAGCGAGGCCTGGAGGTTGACGTCGTAGCAGCCTTCCACCGGCAGGGCCGAGCACGTGTGCCGCACCTGCCAGAACGCCACGATCACGTACGCGGCGAACACCATCGCCGACGAACCGGAGGCCAGGCCGTCGAGCCCGTCGGTGAGGTTCACTCCGTTCGAGGCCGCGGCCACCATCAGGAACACCCACACGAAGAACAGAGTGCCGAGGTTCACCCCCGTGTCCCGGATGAACGACAGCTCCGTCGAGGCCGCGGTCAGCCGGACCAGGGCCAGCCCGAACAGGACGGCCACCAGGGCCTGGCCGGCGAGCTTGGCCGCCTTTCCGAGTCCCAGCGACCGCTGGCGACGCACCTTGAGGAGGTCGTCGAGGAAGCCGATGCCGGCCAGCGCCACCCCCGCACCCAGCACCAGGAGCCCGGTCGCGGTGACCCGGCCCCGAATCAGCGAGGTCAGGAGGAAGGCGAAGCCGAGGGCGCCCATGATCACCAGGCCGCCCATCGTGGGCGTCCCGGTCTTCTCCTGGTGCTGCGGGTAGTGCGGACCGGCCTCCCGCACGCGCTGCCCCCATCCCAGCACCCGGAACAGGCGGATGGCCACAGGCGTGAACAGCAGCGTCCCGAACAGGCCCACGGTGGCCGCGATCAGGACGCTGGTCACCCGAGCGCCTCCGCCACCCGTTCCAGCCCCTCCGCCCGCGATCCCTTGATCAGGACGACGTCGCCGGCGCGGGCCACCCGACGGATGACCTCGACCGCCTCCTCGGGCGTGTCGGTCCGGGCGATGCGTTCCGGCTCGACGCCCTCTCGCACCGCGCCGACGGCGATCAGACGCGCGGCCTCACCCACCACGACCAGGTGATCGACCCGCAGTCGCGCGGCCAGCTCGCCGACCCGCTCGTGTTCGAC
>DASQWG010000209.1:0-3758 GCA_035640375.1 Actinomycetota bacterium | reverse complement strand
GGCGAGGTGTCGGACGCCCTCCGCCGCGCCTTCGGCGAGTACCGGCCCGAGCGATGAACGTCGCCATCGTGGGGGGAACCGGGGACGAGGGGTTCGGCCTTGCGGTGCGGCTGGCCGCGGCAGGCGTGTCGGTGACGATCGGGTCTCGGGCCGAGGAGCGGGCCCACGAGGCCGCGAGGCGCGCTCGCCAGGCTTCGGGGACCGCCGCGCCGGTCGATGGCGCCGAGAACCCCGCCGCGGTCGCGGCTGCCGACCTCACGTTCGTCACCGTGCCGTACGGCGGTCAAGCCGACATCTACCGGTCGCTGCGGGATCACTGGCGCCCGGGCTCCGTCGTGTGCGACACCACCTCCCCGCTGGCCACCGCGGTCGGCGGGCGAGCCTGGCAGGTGCTCCGGCCGTGGCATGGCTCGGCGGCCGAGCAGGCGGCGGCGCTCCTCCCCGACGGCGTCCGGCTGGTGGCCGGCTTCCACACGGTCAGCGCCGAGCCCCTCACCGATGTGGGCGAGCCCCTCGACGCCGACATCCTGCTGTGCGGCGACGACGACGGTGCCAAGGTCGAGGTGGGGGCCATGGTCGACCACATCCCCGGCGCCCGGTGGGTCGACTGCGGTGCCCTGTCGATGGCCCGGGTGCTCGAGCCGATCACGGCCGCGCTGGTCAGCGTGAACCGGAAGTACGGGATCCGCGGGTCCGGGGTGCGGCTCACCGGCCGCGAGGCCTGGGGCCCGCCGGCTCGGTGACGATCGGCGACCCGTCGGAGGGACGGTACGTCGACGTCGGCGACACGCGGCTGTGGGTTCTCGAGCTCGGCCACGGTCATCCGATCGTGCTGCTGCACGGCGGGCCGGGCCTCGACCATACGCAGTTCCGACCCTGGCTCGACCCGCTGGCGGAGCGGTTCCGGCTGCTCTACGTGGACCAGCGGAGCCAGGGCCGCTCCGATGTCGCCGACCCGCGCACGTGGACCCTCCGGCGGCTGGCCCAGGACGTCTCCGAGCTGGCCGGGGCGCTGGGGCTCGACTCGTATGCGGTGCTCGGGCAGTCGTTCGGCTCGTTCGTGGCGCTCCAGCACGCGGTCGACCACGGCGCCGCGTCCCACTACGTGCTGCTCGGGTGCGTGCCCGGGAGCCGGTGGCTGGACCGGATCGAGTCGAACCTCTCCGCGACGGAGCCGCCCGAGCTGCGGGATCGGATCGCCGCGTCTTGGGACATGGAGAGCCAGGTGCAGACCGTCCAGGAGCTCCGGCGGCTCCTGGCCGACCAGCTGCCGTTCCACTTCGCCGATGCTGACGGTGAGCCGTATCGAGCCTTCCTGGCGAACGTGGAGCGACACATGCGGCTGTCGCCCGACGTCCTCCGGGAGTTCGCGGTGACCGATGCGGCCGCCATCGACGTCGAGGACCGGCTCCAGGAGATCGACCGCCCGGTCCTGGTCATCGCGGCGGAGCACGACCGGGTCACGGTCCCGGAAGGCGGGTGGGCCATCGCGGAGGCCGTGCCGCGCGGCGAGTGCGTCCTGATCAAGAACGCCGGTCACATGGCTTTCGTCGAGAAGCCCGGCGCGGTGATCCGGGCGATCGGCGACTTCTTCGACCGGTTTCCGCCGTGACCGACGAGCAGGTGATCCTGTTCTATGACGCCGGCTGTCCGGGGTGCCGCCTGTTCGCCCGGATCATCCTGGCGGCCGACCGGGAGCGCCGGATCCGGACGGCGCCGCTCGACTCGCCCGAGGCCGGTCGGATCCTCGGCGGCATGTCGAAAGGGCAGCGGTTCGCTTCGTACCACCTGGTGATCGGCGACCGGGTGGTCAGCGGGGCGTCGGGGATGGGCCCGCTCCTTGAGCAGCCCACCCTCCTGCGTCCCCTGGGGAGGCTGGTGCGCCGGTCTCCGACGGCTCGGGCGGCGGCGGCCGGTGCCTACCGGTTCGCGGCCCGGCACCGCGGGGCGGTGGCCAGGCTGCTGCCCCGGGTCGAGCTCCCTCGCTAGGAGGCCCAGGCCTCCCTGGCCCAGGCCACCGTCCGCTTCAGCCCCTCGCGCAGCGGGACCCTCGGCTCCCAGCCGAGCCGGTCCCGGGCCAGGGTGATATCGGGGCAGCGCACCTCGGGGTCGTCCACCGGGCGCTTCGTGAACACGATCTCCGAGTCCGACCCGACGGCCTCCCGGATCGCCTCGGCCAGCTCGAGTACGGTGACCTCTTCGGGGTTGCCGAGGTTCACGGGAGCCTGCACATCGGATGCCAGCAACCGCCAGAACCCCTCGACCATGTCCTCGACGTAGCACAGGGAGCGGGTCTGCTCGCCGGTGCCGTGAACGGTCACGGGCTGGTCCGCCAGGGCCTGGGCGATGAAGGTGGGGACGGCTCGGCCGTCGTGCCGGCGCATCGACTCACCGAAGGTGTTGAAGATGCGGGCGATCCGGATCGGCACGCCGTGGGCTCGCCGGTATGCGGCCGCCATGGCCTCGGCGTACCGCTTGGCCTCGTCGTACACCCCGCGGGGGCCCACCGGGTTGACGTGGCCCCAGTAGGACTCGGGCTGGGGGTGGACCTTGGGATCGCCGTACACCTCGGAGGTCGATGCCAGGAAGAAGCCGCCCGACTTCGCCTTGGCCAGGCCGAGGGCCCGGAGCGTCCCCAGCGCGCCCACCTTGAGCGTGTGGATCGGATGCTCCAGGTAGTCGACGGGCGACGCAGGCGAGGCCAGGTGGAGGACCCAGTCGACCGGGCCGTCGACGTGCAGGTAGTTCGTGACGTCGTACCGCTCGAACCGGAACCCGTCCCGCGACAGGAGATCCGAAACGTTCTCGGCCCGGCCCGTGAGGAGGGAATCGAGGACCACCACCTCCCACCCCTCCTCCAGGAGTCGGCGGCTCAGGTGAGAGCCAAGGAACCCGGCCCCGCCGGTGACCACGGCCCGGGTCATGGCCGGACCGGAGGGCGCCCCGTGGGGAGGTACGTGAACCCGTGGCGCGCCATCTCCTGGGGATCGAACACGTTGCGGCCGTCGACCACAACGGGACGGGCCATGACCTCCCGCACGCGGCGGAGGTCGAGGGCGGCGACCTGCTCCCACTCGGTGCACACCACCGTGGCGTCCGCTCCGGCCAGCGCCTCGTAGGGCTCGTCCAGGACCTCGAGGCCGGACAGCTCGGCCTTGGCGTTGGGGCCCGCCTGCGGGTCATAGCCGACCACGACCGCGCCGGCATGCATGAGGCGCTCGGCCAGCCCGAGGGCGGGGGAGTACCGAACGTCGTCGGTCCCCGGCTTGAACGCCAGCCCGAGGAGGGCCACCCGCTTCCCCTCGAGGTTCCACAACGCCGCCTCGACCTTCCGGAAGGCCGCCTCGAGCGCCTCCTCGTTGAGCCGGGCCACCTCGCGGAGGAGCGGGAAGTCGTAGCCCAGCCGCGCGGCCAGCCGGTCGAAGGCCAGGAGATCCTTGGGGAAGCACGACCCGCCGTAGCCCAGGCCCGCCGACAGGTGGGCCTGTCCGATCCGGGGGTCGGCCCCCATCACCTCGGTGACGGCCTCGACGTCGGCACCGGCGGCCTCGGCGATCCGGGCCATGGCGTTGGCGAACGAGACCTTGAGGGCCAGGAAGGCGTTGCTGGCGTGCTTGGCCAGCTCGGCGGTGTGGAGGTCCGTCTCGATCCAGCGGGTGTCCTCGCGAACCAGCGGCGCGTACAGGTCGCGAAGCACGGCCAGGGCCTCCTCAGAATCGCTTCCCACCAGGATGCGAGTCGGCCGCAGCGAATCTTCG
>DASQWG010000208.1:0-3675 GCA_035640375.1 Actinomycetota bacterium | reverse complement strand
GGATGCTGGTGGGGAAGCCCGGCCTCGACGGGCACTCGAACGCGGCCGAGCAGATCGCGGTCCGGGCCCGCGACGCCGGGTTCGAGGTGATCTACCAGGGGATCCGGCTGACCCCGGAGCAGATCGCCCGGGCCGCGGCCGAGGAGGACGTCCACGTGATCGGGCTGTCTGTGCTTTCCGGCGCCCACTCGATCCTGGTGCCCGACGTGCTGGACCGGTTGCGCGAGCAGGGCGTGGACCCGACGAGGGTGCCGGTGGTGGTCGGCGGCATCATCCCCGACGAGGATGCGGCCAAGTTGAAGGACCTCGGCGCCGCGGCGGTGTACACGCCCCTGGACCACGACCTGACGGCGATCGTCGCCGCCATCGCCGACCGCATCGCCGGTTGATCGAGCAGGTCATCGGAGGCGGCCCCCCAGGAAGCGGGGGCCGCCTCCATCACTCTGCGACGTGGCGCCTCAGTAGAAGCCGCCGCCGCCGGATCCGCTGCCGGCCTGGAGGGTCAGGTAGATAAGCCCGTACACGGCCGCGCCGACGACCAGGTAGATCGCCAGCAGCTTCTTCCGGCCCCTCCCGTAGCCACGGCTCTCTCTGTTCTCTGCCATGGTGAACCTCCCGACTCGTCGGCAACCATCACAAGTGGTAACGGAGTGCCTTCAGGGCGACATTCCGCCCAGCGTGTGTCGTCGGTCACACCCTCGCGAGGACGGCAAGGCGAGCGAGATGTGGCGCTCCAGGTCGTATGCTCGACCTCGTGCGTAGGCGTTCTGGCGGACCGCGATCTCTGGCCCCCCGAATCCGAAAGGAGCGTCGCGGGAACCTGTTCGTCTCCGGTTGCGGGGAGTTCACGCACACGCTCACCCGCCAGGGGGTCGTCGATGAGTTCTGGTTCTGGGTCAACCCGCACCTGTGGGCGACGGGCCCTCGCATCTTCGACGGCGTCGGCCCGGTTCGTCTCGAGCTGATGGCATCGACGGCGTATCCGTCAGGCGTCCTGTGGCTCCGGTACCGGCCGGCGACTCGGTGACCCTGCCGTGAACCGCGACGCCGTGGTCGCGGAGTTCGTCGACCCGTGGGAGGCCCGGCTGGCCCGGCACTACCTCGAGGACGCCGGGATCGAGGCCCGGCTCGAGGACTCCGGCCGGGACCGCCACCTCACCGGCGAGGGTGTCCGGCTGGTCCGCCTGCTCGTGCCGGCCGATCACGCGGACGAGGCCCAGGTCCTCCTGGCCGAGATGGAGGACGAGCGCCTGGAGCCAGAGGAGCCGCTCGAGTCCCGCCGGCCGCTGTGGGTCCCGGCGGTGGCGCTCTTGGTCGTGGTGGGCCTGGTCTGGGCCGCGGTTCCGCAGTTCCTGTGGCCCTGGATCCTCCTCAGTGCCCTGGTCGGCTTCCTGCTATGGCGGGCCGCCGGTCCGCGCACGCCGCGCGCCTGACCTGCTTTGCGGCCGCCGCGAGCCACCCGCTAGGCTGAGGCCCTTCACCGAAGGAGGTCCGGATGAAGCCCGAGGACGTCAAGAAGGTCGGCGTGATCGGCTGCGGGATCATGGGGTCCGGCATCGTCGAGGTCTGCGCCAAGGCCGGGACCGAGGTCACGTACGTCGAGGTGGACGACGAACGCGTCGAGCGGGGCCGGGCCCGGATCCAGAAGTCCCTCGACCGTGCTCTGGAGCGCGGCAAGCTCACCGAGGAGGACCGGGGCGCCGTCCTGGGCGCGATCCACGGCACGGCCGACTACGAGGACATCGGCGACTCCGATCTGGTGATCGAGGCGGCCACCGAGCACCTCGACACCAAGCTGGACATCTTCCGGACCCTGGACGCGATCACCCGCGACGACATCGTCCTGGCCACGAACACGTCTTCGCTGCCGATCGTGCAGATGGCCACCCAGACGAAGCGACCGGACAAGGTCGTGGGGATGCACTTCTTCAATCCGCCGCCGATCCTGAAGCTCATCGAGCTGATCCGGGCCATCACCACCTCGGACGAGACCATGGAGTTCGCCCGGGGCATGGCCGAGCGGCTCGGCAAGACGGTGGTCGTGGCCAAAGACCGGGCCGGGTTCATCGTGAACTACCTCCTCACGTACTACCTGAACAGCGCCATCCGGATGCTCGAGGAGGAGTTCGCCACCAAGGAAGACATCGACACCGCGGTCAAGCTCGGCCTCGGCCACCCGATGGGGCCGTTCGAACTCCTCGACCTGATCGGCCTGGACACCATGATGGCCGTGGCCGAGGTCCTGTACGACGAGTTCCGTGATCCCGATGTGGCCCCGCCCCCGATGGCCCGGCGGATGGTCCACGCCGGCTTCCTCGGCCGGAAGAGCGGCAAGGGGTTCTACGACTACTCGAAGTCGTAGCCGTGCCGAAGGCCATCGATCTCCACGTCCACCTGCCCACGGACGAGTGGCTGGAGAACGCCATCGGCCCGCACCTGGAGGCCACCGAACGGTACTTCCGGAAGTCGCCGGAGCGGAAGACCCTCGACCAGGTAGCCGAGGAGTACCGCGAGCGCGACGTCCTCGGTGTGGTCCTCGACTGGGACGACCACACCGTCACCGGCCGCCCGTGGCTGGGGAACAAGTTCATGGCGGGGCTGGCCGAGCGGTACCCCGGTGTGCTGATGGGGTTCGGCTCCGTCGATCCCAACGCGGACGGCGCGGTCGAGGAGGTCCGCCGGGCCGCCGACCTCGGGCTCACCGGGCTGAAGTTCCACCCCACGATGCAGGCGTTCGAGCCGGCCGACCCGCGCTACGCGCCGCTGTGGGCCGCGGCCGAGGAGCTCGGCCTGACGCTCCTGTTCCACACCGGCACCTGCGGGATCGGGGCGGGGACGGCCGGTGCGGGCGGCACGAAGATCCGGTACTCCCATCCCGGCTTCCTCGACTCGGTGGGCGCGGACTTCCCCGGCGTGAACTGGATCGCCGCCCACTTCGGCTGGCCGTGGCACACCGAGTGCCTGGCCATCGCCCTGCACAAGTCGAACGTGTGGATCGAGCTCTCGGGGTGGGCACCGGGCTACCTGCCGCCGGAGGTGGTCAGGGAGGCCGGGCGGCGGCTGAACGACCGAACCCTGTTCGGGAGCGACTATCCGTTCATCGAGCTCGACCGGTGGTTCCGCGAGTTCGACGAGCTCGGACTCCCGGACGAGAAACGGGAGGCGATCCTGTGGCGGAACGCCTCCCGTCTCCTGGGCCTCTCGGCCGCGACCTAGTGCTGCTTCTTCGGCACACCCGCGCCGGGCTTGCCCATCAGCTTGCCGTTCACATCGATGTTGTCGAGACGAACGAAGCCAGGAGTCCCGGTCACCAGTGGGGTGTCGTTGCCCTCGTCGAACACGACCTGGATGGCCTGGACCTCGGCCACGCCGAAGCCCGGCCACACCGACACGCCGTCCTGCGGGAACGCATCGAGATCGGTGAACCGAACACGGTTCCATAGGTCGCCGTCGCGGTCGCTCATCGTCCCCACAACGTCGCCGTGGGCGCAGCCGAAGAAGAACACGGTCCCGTCGGTCAGCGTGACGTTGAACCGGGGAGCGCCGGCGCCGCAGTGGCCGCCGACCTCGTAGTCGAATCCGAGCTCGGTCAGGGCGCTGAGCTTCTTGGTGCCGTGGACGTTGCCGCCCGCGGAGGCGTTGGTGGTGGTGGGACCCTCCTTCCGCAGGACCAGC
>DASQWG010000207.1:0-2615 GCA_035640375.1 Actinomycetota bacterium | reverse complement strand
CCCGCCGCTGCCGGTAGACCGGCGCGCCGGACGTCTCGTGTTCCCGACCGACGATGTACCGCTCCCACCGGGCCCGCTCCCCGTTGGGGAAGGCATCGATCGGCTGGAACACCCGAAGGTATGCGGAGCCGCGCACGGCGGCCATGATAGCGTCGGGACGCTCCGGTCCTCCGGCCGATGCTATATTCGCCCGGCTCGGCCGGATCGGAGCGTGGCGGTGGGCGTCTTCTCGGAGCTGGGCGACGAGTACGAGGAGGTCGTGTTCTTCCACGACCCTCCCTCCGGCCTCCGCGCCATCGTGGCCATCCACTCCACGGCGCTCGGCCCCGCCCTCGGCGGCACGCGCTTCTACCCCTTCGAGTCCGAGGGTGACGCGCTGGTCGACGTCCTCCGCCTGGCCAAGGGCATGACGTACAAGGCCGCCGCCGGTGGTCTCGACCTCGGCGGGGGCAAGGCCGTGATCATCGGCGATCCTCAGCGAGACAAGAGCGAGGACCTGCTCCGCGCGTACGGCCGGTTCATCGAGTCACTGGGCGGCCGCTACATCACCGCCGAGGACGTGGGGACCTCGCGCCCGGACATGGACGTCCTCCGTCGTGAGACCCGGTGGGTCACCGGTGTCTCGAAACGCCTGGGCGGCTCGGGCGATCCCTCGCCGGTCACGGCGTACGGCGTCTACCAGGGCCTGCGGGCGTGTGCCGAGGAAGCCCTGCGGACCACCTCCCTCGAGAGCGTGCGCGTGGTGGTCCAGGGCGCCGGCAAGGTCGGCTCGGCGCTGATCCGGCACCTCGTCGAAGCCGGGGCAGTGGTGACGGTGGCCGACGTGGACGTCGACGCGGTGGCCCGGGTGGTCGCCGAGCACGGCGTCGACACCGCGGATCCCACCAAGGCGCACGCCGTGGAGTGCGACGTGTTCGCGCCGTGCGCGCTCGGGGCAGTCATCCGCGATGACACGATCGCCGACCTGAAGTGCCGGGTGGTGGCGGGGGCGGCGAACAACCAGCTTCAGCGCCCCGAGCACGCCGATGCGTTGCAGGAGCTGAGCATCCTGTATGCCCCCGACTTCGTGATCAACGCGGGTGGCCTGATCAACGTGGCCGACGAGCTGGGCGGTTACGACCGCGAGCGAGCGATGGCCAAGGTCGAGGGGATCTACCGGACGCTGCGGGAGGTGTTCCAGCGGGCCCGGCTCGAACGGATCACGCCGTCCCGGGCCGCGGAGCGCCTGGCCGAGGATCGGATCGCCAGCGTGAGCCGGGTCAAGCTTGTGTGGACGCCGTCCCGCACGCGATAGTTCTTCTTCACCAGGGTGTTTGCATCGTCCCGATCCGTCTGGTATTCATACCGCCGGTTTGCCTGCCCGGCCACCGAACGCCTTACGGCGGTGGAGCAGGACCGCCCTCGCCCTGGGCGTCGCCTCAGCCCTCACGGTGACGCCCGTTTTCGAGACCGCAGCGGCGACCACCTCGAGCGAGCTCAGGGTCCTGGACCTGGTGAATTCGTCCCGGGCCGCCGGCGGCGTGGGTGCCCTCAGCCTCTCCGCGCGCCTCTCGCGCATGGCTCGCCGGCACAGCCGCCGGATGGCCAGCGAGCGCCGGCTGTTCCATCACTCCTGCCTGTCCTGCCGCTTCCCCACCGGAAGCTGGAGGCTCCTCGGGGAGAACGTGGGGATGGGGCCAACCCTCCGGCGGATCCACCGGATGATGATGCGGAGCTCCGCCCATCGAAGCATCATCCTGACCGGAGGCTTCGAACACGTCGGGATCGGCGTGGTGAAGAAGGGCCGCTACTACTGGGTCACCGAGATCTTCCACGGCTAGCCGTGCCGGCTCACGCCCGCACCCTGCGCCTTGGTCGCTTGGGGACGCTCGGCGGGCGTCTGCGATAATCCATCCGGCCCGGCATTCCGGAGGCGACGTGGCGGAACCCGACGACGAGCTCGTGCGGATCCTCGACCCCAGCGGGACAGTGGTCGACCGGGAGGCCCGGGAGGCCCTCGACCTGAAGGAGGAGGACCTCCGAGCCATGTACCGGGCCATGGCCCTGGCCCGTCAGGTGGACCTGGAATGCACCGCCCTGCAACGCCAGGGCGAGCTGGCGGTGTACCCACCGCTCCTCGGACAGGAGGCCGCCCAGGTCGGGAGCGCGTACGCGCTGGGCGAGGAGGACTTCGTGTTCCCCGCCTACCGCGAGGTCGGCGTGGCCATCATCCGGGGCATCGACCTCGTCGAGTACACGCACTTCCACCGGGGCACACGGCACGGCGGGATCGACAATCCGGTCGAGCGCCGGTTCGCCGAGGTCTCGATCCCCATCGCCACGCACGCGCTGCACGCGGTGGGGTGGGCCATGGGAGCCAGGAAGGACGGTGGCCGCGGCTGCGCGATCGTGTACTTCGGCGACGGCGCCACCTCCGAGGGGGATTTCCACGAGGCCTGCAACTTCGCCGGAGTGTTCAAGGCGCCGGTGATCTTCTTCTGCCAGAACAACGGGTGGGCTATCTCGGTCCCCCTGGAGCGTCAGACCGCCGGCAAGATCTACCGGAAGGCCGAGGGCTACGGGTTCCCCGGGGTCCGGGTGGACGGGAACGACGTCCTGGCGGTGTACCGGGTCAC
>DASQWG010000206.1:0-4166 GCA_035640375.1 Actinomycetota bacterium | reverse complement strand
GCCACCCGACGCTCGACGTCCCCGCGCACGGGCCGAGTGTACGGGCGCTGGCCACGACAGCGGGCTAGACTGACCCTGCGCCGGGCCGGCCGGCGGCCCGGACCAAGCACCGAGGGAGGTTCGGCGTGGCGCAACAGGTCCAGCAGGAGGCCGACCGGCATTCGCCGCTCGGCCTGACCGAGGAAGACCTCCTCGCGATGCACCGCACGATGCTCACCGCGCGCCTTTGCGACGAGGCACAGTTCCGGCTCAATCGACAGGGCAAGGCCCCGTTCGTGGTGCCGGTGTCGGGACACGAAGGATGTCAGGTGGCCACGGCGTGGCCCATGGAGCGCGGCAAGGACGTCTTCGTCCCGTACTACCGAGACATGGCCGTGTGCCTGGTCGCCGGGATGACCCCGAAGGACGTGTTCCTCGGCGTGTTCGGGAAGGCCGAGGACCCCTCGTCGGGCGGGCGGCAGATGCCGGCGCACTGGGGCTCGAAGCAGCTGGGCATCATCAGCGGCTCCTCCCCCATCGCCACGCAGATCCCACACGCCAGCGGGATCGCCTACGCCATGAAGTACCGCGGTGAGGACGCCATCGTGGGTTGCTGGTTCGGGGACGGCGCCACCAGCGAGGGCGACTGGCATGAGGCCCTGAACTTCGCCGGCGTCCACGACCTCCCGATCGTGTTCGTGATCGAGAACAACCTGTACGCGATCTCGGTACCGCTATCGAAGCAGGCCGGCGTGTCCGACCTCTCGATCCGGGCCGAGGGGTACGGCTTCGGCGGCGAGTCGGTGGACGGCAACGACGTCTTCGCCTGCTACCGGGCCATGGTCGAGGCCGTGGACCGGGCCCGCTCGGGAGGGGGCCCCACGCTGATCGAGTGCCGGACGTACCGATTCCATCCGCACACCTCGGATGACGACGACCGGACCTACCGGACCCGGGAGGAGGTCGAGGAGGCCAGGAAGCGCGACCCGATCCTCCAGTTCGAGGCGTACCTCCAGCAGGCTGGGATGACCAGCGAGGACAAGATCGAGGCACTCCGGGCGGAGCTCAAGGAGGAGGTCGACCGGGCCGTCGACGAGGCCTGGAACGCTCCCGACCCGGATCCGGAGACTGCCCTCCGCCACGTGTTCGCCGAGGAGGGCTGAGCGGTGCCCGAGAAGAACCTGGTGACCGCGATCCACGACACCCTGTGGGACGAGATGAAGGCCGACGACCGGGTCCTCGTGATGGGCGAGGACGTGGGGGCCCGGGGTGGCGTGTTCCGAGCCACGGCGGGCTTCCTCGACGAGTTCGGCGAGGACCGGGTGATCGACACCCCGCTGGCCGAGTCTTCCATCGTGGGCCTGGCCATCGGGATGGCGATGCACGGGCTCCTCCCGGTGGCTGAGATCCAGTTCGCCGACTTCATCCACCCGGCGTTCGACCAGCTCGTCAGCGAGGCCGCCCGCATCCGGTACCGCTCGAACGGTGACTTCGACGTGCCGATGGTGGTCCGCGCGCCGTACGGCGGGGGCGTACATGGGGCGCTCTACCACTCGCAGTCGATCGAGGCCTTCTACGGGCACGTCCCCGGGCTGAAGGTCATCACGCCGTCGACCCCCTACGACGCCAAGGGCATGCTCCGGGCGGCCATCCGCGATCCGGACCCGGTGCTGTTCCTCGAGCACAAGAAGTGCTACCGGCTGATCAAGGGCGAGGTCCCGGACGAAGCCTACGAAGTCCCCATCGGCCCGGCCGACGTGAAGCGCGAGGGCGACGACCTCACGTGCGTCTCGTACGGCCTGATGCTGCACCAGTGCCTGGAGGCGGCGGCGAAGCTCGAAGAGGAGCAGGGCGTCCAGGTCGAGGTGATCGACGTCCGGACCATCGCTCCGCTCGACAAGAAGACGATCCTGGACTCGGTTCGGAAGACCGCCAAGGCCATGGTGGTGTACGAGGACAACCGCACGTACGGAGTCGGGGCCGAGATCGTGGCCACGATCGCCGAGGAGGCCATGTTCGACCTCGACGGACCCCTGGTGCGGATCGGCGGGCCGGACATCCCGGCGATGCCGTTCAGCACGCCGCTGGAACACTTCTACATGCCGACGGTGGAGGGCATCCACCGGGCTATGAAGGAGCTCGCCGAGTTCTAGCGGTCCGTGAGGCCTCCTCGGGGGAGTAGAGAGCGGTACCGGGCCGTCCGTCTGCTGATCGCTCTCTTCTGCGCGGCTGCCGTAGTCGTCTATCTTGCGGCGGTCTCCATCCGCTACGAGAACGTCAGCTTCCTGGGTTCGAGCCTGGCCCTGATCCCCATCGTCCTCCTGCCGATGGTTCCCTACGTCTGGGCATTCAGGACGCTCGTGGGAACCATGATCGTCGGCACCGCCTTCGTGGCAGCCGTGGTCGGGTCCCTCGTGTGGATTTGGCTCTCCCCCGAGGATCCCCTCGAGGGGCTTTGGCTGATCTATCTCACCTGGGCCGTTGCATTGGTCGGAACGGCCGTGGAGGGGGCCATCTTGATTCCCCTGGAGCTCCGACGCCTGAGACGCGTGTCGTAGACTGGCCTTCCATGCCCGGACGAGACAAGAACCCGCACCAGCGGCGGCTTCACCTGCCGATCGTCCAAGCGAACGGGAACGGCCACGAGCACGAGGCGATCCAGGACACCCACGTGGCCCACTCGGTCGGCTGTGCTCAGACCGCCCGGCCGGTGACCGGCAAGCCGGCCTGGCTGAAGACCCGGGCCCGGTTCGGCCCCAACTACCGGGACCTGAAGGGCATCATGCGTGGCCTCGACCTGCACACGGTGTGCGAGGAGGCGGGCTGCCCCAACATCTTCGAGTGCTGGGAGGATCGCGAGGCCACGTTCCTGATCCTCGGCGAGAAGTGCACCCGGCGGTGCGGCTTCTGCGACGTCGAGACGGCCAAGCCGGACGGCCTCGACGAGGACGAGCCCCGGCGGATCGCCGAGGCCGTGGAAGCGATGGGGCTCCGCTACGTGGTCCTCACCGGGGTGGCCCGCGACGACCTCCCAGACGGCGGGGCCCGGGTCTGGGCTGAGTCGATCCGGGCCGTGCGGGAGGCCGTCCCCGCGTGTCGCATCGAGGTGCTCCCGCCCGACTTCAAGGGTCGCCGCGACCACATCGCCACCGTGATCGAGGCCCAGCCCGACGTGTTCGCCCACAACCTCGAGACGGTCCGGCGGCTCCACCGGCGGATCCGCCCCGGGTTCGACTACGGCACCACGCTGGCCACCCTCAGGATCGCCAAGAAGCTCCGCCCCGGCCAGGTCACCAAGTCGAACCTGATCCTGGGGATGGGCGAGCGCCCCGAGGAGGTCGCCGAGGCCTTCCGCGATCTCCGCGAGGTCGACGTCGACCTGATGACCCTGGGCCAGTATCTCCAGCCGACGAAGTTTCACCTGCCCATCGACCGATGGGTCACGCCCGAGGAGTTCGAGGAGCACGCCCGGGTCGGCATGGCGATGGGCTTTGCCCACGTCGAGGCCGGACCCCTGGTCCGATCCTCGTACCACGCGGGCCGCCAGCTGGAGCGGGCCACGGCCCGCGCCGCCGGGTAGTGCCCGAAACGCACTTTGCCCGAAACGGCGACCTCCACCTCGCCTACCAGACCGTCGGGTCCGGACCGGTCGACCTCCTGTACGTCGACGCATGGGTCCATCACGTCGAGGCCGTCTGGGATGTTCCCGACTTCGCTCGACTCCTCCGACGGTTGAGCTCCTTCTCCCGGCTGATCCATTTCGACCGCCGGGGGACGGGCCTGTCCGACCCCGTCCCCCTCGATCGCCTCCCGGACGTGGAGACGCAGGTCGACGACGCTGTGGCCGTCCTCGACGCCGCCGGATCCTCCGAAGCTGCAGTGGTGGGCGCGAACGAGGGCACGCTCGTGGCCATCCTCCTCGCCGCCCGACACCCCGAACGATGCCGGTCCCTGGTCCTGTTCGCCAGCACGGCGAAGCATCAGACGGCTGCGGGGAAGCCGATCGAGGACATGGAGGCGTTTATCGAGCTGGTCAGGACCAATCAGGTCAGCGGGACCAGCGGGGTCGATGTGTTCGCTCCGAGCCGCGCGGGCGACGAGCGTTTCGATCGCGACCTGGCCAGGCTGCAACGGCTTTCCGTCCGCCCCGGCGCCATCGGTCATTACGTGCGCCAGTCCATGATGAG
>DASQWG010000205.1:0-2425 GCA_035640375.1 Actinomycetota bacterium | reverse complement strand
CCGGGGAGCTCGGACGGAACCGAGCTGAGAGGCCGGCATTTCGAGTTGTTCGACGCGCCGGCGACCCGCGAACCGGCCCGGTAATGCGGGCAAGGGAGACCGGGCCGCGCGAGCGGCCCTTTTCGTGCCTATGGCCACGACCGAGGAGCGCACCCACACCGATCCGCTGGCGATCGCGGGCCGGACCTTCGGGTCCCGACTGATCGTGGGAACCGGGAAGTTCGGCTCGTTCGAGGTGATGCGGCAGGCACTGGAGGCCTCGGGGACCGAGATGGTCACGGTGGCGCTCCGCCGCGTGGACCTCGAGGCCACCGGTGGGCCCGACATCCTCGAGTTCATCGACCCCGAGCGGTACCTGCTGCTGCCGAACACCAGCGGCGCCGTCGACGCTGCGGAGGCGATCAGGCTGGCGCACCTGGCGCGCGCGGCGGGGATGCCGACATGGGTGAAGCTGGAGGTGACGCCGGAGCCGCGGTACCTCCTTCCGGATCCCGTGGAGACCCTCCGCGCCGCGGAGCGGCTGGTGGCCGACGGGTTCACGGTCCTGCCGTACATCGGAGCGGACCCGGTGCTGTCGAAGCGCCTCGAGGAGGCCGGATGCGCCACCGTCATGCCGCTGGGCTCGTGGATCGGCTCGAACCGGGGGATCCGCACGAGGGACGCGGTGCGGATCATCGTGGAGCAGGCCACGGTGCCGGTGGTCGTGGACGCCGGCCTGGGCGCGCCCTCGCACGCCGCCGAGGCCATGGAGATGGGCTGCGACGCGGTTCTGGTGAACACGGCCATCGCGGTGGCCGCCGATCCCGTCGAGATGGCTCAGGCGTTCCGTCTGGGCGTCGAGGCCGGTCGACGGGCGTACCTGGCCGGCCGGGCGCCGGAGCGGACCGACGCCGAGGCGTCCAGCCCGCTGACCGGCTTCCTGGAGAAGCTGGCCACCTCGCAGACCGACCCGGGGTTCACCGAGCCATGAGGGTGGAACGCCTGTCCGACCTGTCGGCGCCGCTGACCGAGGGCGACGGCTTCGAGGAGCCGTGGCCCGGGGAGACGTTCGCCGGGACGCTGGCTCGCCTGCCGGTCGACGACCTCCTCGCCGTCGCCCACGGGGCGTCCGCGGCCAGGGTGGATCGGGCGCTCGGCACCGAGCCGCTGGACCGGACCCTCGAGGATCACGCCGTGCTGCTGTCGCCGGCGGCGGGAGAGCGGCTGGAGGACCTCGCCGCGGCTTCCCGTCGCCTGACGCTGGCCCGGTTCGGTCGCACCATGCACCTGTACGCCCCGGTGTACCTGTCGAACGAGTGCCTGACGACGTGCGGATACTGCGGGTTCGCTAGGACGCTTCCCGTGGCCCGCAAGACGCTCGGGGAGGCCGAGGCGCTCCGGGAGGCGCGGTATCTGACCGGGCAGGGGTTCCGGTCGCTGCTGCTGCTCACGGGCGAGCACGAGCGGCTGACGGGCGTCGAGTTCCTGGAGCGCCACCTCCGGGTGCTGTCCGGCGTTGTGCCCTCGATCTCGATCGAGGTCCAGGTGTGGGGCGAGGCCGAGTACCGGCGCTTGCGTGAGGCCGGCTGCGAGGGTGTGGTGATCTACCAGGAGACGTACGACCCGGTCCGGTACGCCGAGGTGCACCTGGCCGGGCGGAAGCGCAACTACCGGTGGCGGCTCCTCGGGCCCGAGCGAGCGGCCCGGGCCGGGATGCGCCGCGTCGGCATCGGCGCGCTCCTGGGGCTCCACGACGACTGGCGGTTCGAGGCCATCGTGGTGGCCGCCCACGCTCGGTTCCTGATGCGACGGTACTGGCGGTCGCAGGTTACGGTGTCGGTGCCCCGGATCCGCCCCTCGGCCAGCGGGTTCCAGCCGCGGGTCGAGGTCGGCGACCGCGACCTCACCCAGCTCGTCACGGCGCTGCGGCTGTCGCTGCCGGATGCCGGGCTGGTGCTGTCGACACGGGAGGCCCCGGAGCTTCGGGACGGCCTCCACCGGATCGGGATCACCCACACCAGCGCCGGCTCGCACACCGAGCCCGGCGGGTACGAGGAGCCCGGCGGGGCCGAGGAGCAGTTCGAGGTGGCCGACCACCGCTCGCCGGCCGAGGTGGCCGCCTCGCTCCGGGCCATGGGGTACGACCCGGTGTGGGAGGACCCCTCGCTTGTCGCCGGCGTGGCCCGCGGCCTCCAGCCGTCCCGCTCCTGACGTGCGGGTGACGGCAAACGGCCGGGAGCTCGAAGTCGAAGGCGGGACGACCGTGGCCACGTTCGTCCGGTCTCGTGGCCTCGATCCGCGCTACGTGGTGGTGGAGCGGAACGGCGAGCCACTGGAGCGGCTCCGGTACGACGAGGTCGAGCTGGTCGACGGGGACCGGCTCGAGCTGGTCCGAGCGGTGGCGGGGGGATCGTGAAACCGTCCGAGCGCAGGGAGCGGCTGGCCG
>DASQWG010000204.1:0-3560 GCA_035640375.1 Actinomycetota bacterium | reverse complement strand
CGAACCAAGAGCCCGACCAGCAGGGCCCGGACGGCCTCCTCCTGGCCGACCACGGCCTTGGCGACCTCCTCCCGGATCCGGCTCAGCGCCGGGCCGGCATCTCCCATCCCTGCTCTCCCTCGATCCGGCGTTCTGTTCGCTCCAGGGCTCGGGCCGCCGCGACCAGGCCGGCCTCGTCGGCTCGTTCGGCCGGCGCGGGCCAGTCGGGAGCATCCCCCGTCGCCGCGGCGATGGCTCGCCCGAGACTCGCCCGATCCGGCCGCGGGCCGACCCCCAACCGCCTGCCCACCCTGGCCAGGAACCGGTCCTCCAACACCGTGGCGGCATGGCCGGTGGCCCTGGCCTTCCGGTAGAGCTCGCCAGTGGTCAGGACCAGCTCGGTGGCCGGGATCGGAGAGGGGATGGCCTCCTCGATCGGGCGGCCGAGCCTGCGTCCTCGAGCCACGGCGAAGACGACCGCGGCCACCGCGAGCTGGGTGAGGATCACCCGAGCCGGCTGGGGGAGGAGCGCCCACACCCCCTCCGAGGCCGTGGCCCCCGGCGGCACCGCGCTCCCGAACACCACCGGCTCACCCGAGCCGAGCAGGTTCCAGGCCAGGGTCACATCGTCCTCCTCGCCGAGGAACTCGTTCGTCAGCGGGGTGATCCCGCCGAGCGCGACGATCATGCCGCTCCCGTGCGCCCGCGTCACCAGGTACGCTCCCCCGTCCTCGAGGAAGCACCCCAGCCCGGCGGCCGGGACGTAGAGGCCGTCGAGGGCGCCCACCACGATCCGTTCGACGCCGACCGTCGTCGGGGAGACGCACCCCGGGCCGAGGCGCTGCTCGGGGGCGAACCCGGAGACCGGCGTGGGGAGGAGCCGCATCCCGGCCTTCCGCAGGATGGCCGAGCCGGGATCGGCCACCACCAGCCGTCCCCCTCGGCGGACCCAGTCGAGCACCCGCTCGGCCTGCGGAGGCCTCCGGAGGTCATGAGCGAGGAAGAACACCGAGCCGTCCTCGGGAACATCGCCGTCCGAGATGCTGGTTCCGCGCAGCTCGAGGAAGCGCCGGAGGATCGCGGTGCCGCCGGGGCCGTCGTCGGTCGGCGCGGGGCCCACGGTCAGCGCCACCACCACCACCGCGGCGAGGAGGATGGTTCCCACCCCGACCGCCAGGAGCACGGGTCGGGTCATGCCACCCGGGCGCCTCGCTCCGCCCGCAAGAGCGCATGGAGGTCCTCCTCCCCGGGGGGCGCCAAACCGTACCGGACGCGCTCGTACCGGCGGGTCGCCTCGCCGAGGATCGCTTCGAGCCGGGGATCCCCGGCGGCCGCCGCCCGGACCTCCCCGGCGGTCAGACTCGGTCGATCCTCCACCAGCCCCCGCTCGGCCAGGCCTGCCACCAGGGACCGGTACAGCGCGACGATGGCGGCGGTCATGTCACCGCGCCGACGAGCCTCCTCGGCCCTGGTCCGCCATTCGGCTGCGGCCGGGCCGGTCGGCCCCGACATCGTGGCCAGCGGGGCCCTCCCCGGCCGGAGTCGCAGGATCATCACCGCCGCCAGGGCGACCAGCCCGGCCAGGACGACCCAGCCGGGACCGCCCCGCAACGCCCCCACGCCTCGGCGGACCACCCAGTTCAGGACCGTGTTCACGAACCGGATGATGCGCTCGACGAGCGATGGCTCCACCGGCCCGACCGCCTGCTGGGCCGTGGCCAGGTCCCGGCGCAGGTCGTCTTGAGGTGGCGGGTCGATCGCCGCTGCCTCCGCCGCCGCAGCCCGGATCGCCCGGAGCCGGCGGTGGGCCACATCGAAGTCCTCGATCGATGCGCCGGTGAGCGACGAGAGCACCGGGTCCGGCGCCACGTCGACCGGTCGGCCGGCCACGAGGACGCGATCGGGGAGTCCCAGTGCCCTGCGGACCTCCTCCATGAGCTCCGGCCGCGGCCCTTGTAAGCCCTCCTCCGCGATCTCGATCGCCCGGGTGACCCTCTGCTCGAAGTCGTCGAGCTCCTGGCCGCCGGCGACGCCAGTGGGGGCCAGCACGGCCAGCGCCACCGCGAGGCCGAGGGCCCTACGCGCCGGGCGGAGGAGCGCTCCCGATCTGCTCGGCGAGCAGGGCGAGGTCGAATCCCTCCTTCCGGATCCGCGCGTCGAAATACAGGAGGACCGAGAGCAGCGTGAGGAAGGGTGTGGTCATGATGGCCACGACGGCGTTCATGGCCTCCTCCGCGGCGAAGTAGGCGGCCCCCGGGCCGGTGGTCGTGAGTTCGTTCGAGAACCACACGACCACCACGACGCCGAAGATCACCCCGAGCACCAGGAGCAGCGCGAACACGATGAGGCCTCCCAGCAGCGTCACGCCGAGGACCTTCAGCGTCCTTCCGCGGACGAGCCGCCAGGAACGCCCCAGCGCCTCGGTCCCCCTTCGGCCCTCGACCATCACCACGGCGGGAGCGAAGGACAGCCGGATGTACACCATGAGGGCCACCACCATGCCGGCCAGGAACAGGATGATCCCGAGCGCCGGGATCGGGAACGCCCCGACCGCGGATACCGCCAGGAGGAACCCCCCCGGGACCACGGGCAGGATGGCGGCGAGGGCCGCCAGGATCGTCACCCACAGGATCGAGTGCACCCGAGGAAGCGCGGTCCGATAGGTCGTCGCCAGCGTGGGCCGTCCGCCAAGGTACGTCTCGGCGGCCACCTTGACCACCGAGGCCGTGAGGAATGGCGTGACGAGGAGGAGCTGCACCGCCAGGGCTCCGATGGTCACCCACGCCGCGGGCTCCTGGATCGTGAACCCCGGCGGCCCGCCGAGGTTCGGCAACCGGACCGGCCGCAGCGTCACCAGCGTCAGCGTCAGGTTCAGGATCTGGAATGGAACGAGCACCAGCCCCACCACGGCGATCAGCGTGCCGAACCGCATGCGGTACAGCTTGAAGGCCCCATCGAGGAGCTGGCCGGCCCGCATCGGGCCGAGCGCCAGCGGCTGACCCGGGCGCCACGTCGCCGTCGGCGAGGGCTCCCAGGACGGAGCGGGGCTTCCGGCGGCGGAGGAGGGCTCCAGCTCCCGGTACGCCGCCCAGGCGTCGGCCCATCCCTGCGGCGTCATGGCGAACGTTCGGACGGGCGCGCCGCCCTCGACGGTGTCCCAGATCGCGTAGGTGTCGATCGTTCGACCGAGGACGTACCGGGCGCCGCGGTAGTCCAGGCTCTGGGCGCCGGGCAGCGCGTTGGGTGAGCCCACGGCGGAAGGATAACCGGCCACCCAGGCGCCGGAAGCCGCTTCAGGTCGAGGGTCCGGCTCCCGCCTGGAGCGCGTGGAACTCCGCCCACGCCTCGGGCCACATCGCGGGGTCGAGCGGGAACGTCCGGATCGGTGCTCCCCCGGCGCCGAGGTCCCAGATGGCGTACGTATCCGCGGTCCGGCCAAGCCCGTACCCGCGGCCGGTGTAGTCAACGGAGACGGCGCCGACGAGCTCCGACTTCACCGTGCCGGCCGGTGCCTCGGCCGGGGTCGCGGCCCACCCGACGCCGGCTTCGAGCCCGTGATACCGGGCCCAGGCCTCGCGCCA
>DASQWG010000203.1:0-6444 GCA_035640375.1 Actinomycetota bacterium | reverse complement strand
GCCGAGGCCTTCCGGGTGCTTCGTCCAGGCGGGGTGCTCTCGATGTCGGACGTCACCGTCGAGGGGATACCCCGATCCGCGGGTGATGTGGCGGCGGGCCTGGCCCAGCTTCGGGTGTGGGGGCTGCGCATCCGGCAGCTCGCCAGCGCCGACCAGGTCTCGGCTGCCGCCGCGGCCGCCGGCTTCCACGACATCCGGGTCACGCGGTGCGGCGACCGGACCATGGACCCCGCGCTTCGGCTTTCGGCGGCTCGCCTGGCCCACCCCACCGGCGCGCCCGCAGCCCACGTCTGGGCCGCCCGGGTGGGGATCCGAACCGCCGAACGTCTTCGCCGACGCGGCCTGATCGACTACGTGCTCTTGAGCGCCCGGGTTGGCGGCCGGAGCTAGGGTATCGGGGTGCGGCTCCGGGACATCACCATGGAGGACCTCCCGCTCTACGAGCAGCTCCTGACGGACCCGGCGATGATGGCCGAGCTCGGCGGTCCGCGGCCCAGAGAGGGGCTCCGGGAGAAGCTGCAGGGCATCGTGAGCGAGGTCGTGGACGGGGAGACCTGGTACTCGGTGATCGTCCCCGGCCGGGACGCCGGCGAGGCCGCGGGAACCGTCTGCGTCTGGCACCACCAGCAGGATGGGGAGCCGATCAACGAGATCGGCTGGATGGTTCCAGGGTCGGGGCCTGGCCACCGCGGCCGTTCGGTCGATCTTGGAGCGGGCCGGTGCCGAGGGGCGGTGGGGCCTGATCCACGCGTTCCCAGGAGTCACGAACGGTCCCTCCAACGCGGTCTGCCGGAAGACGGGATTCGCGCTGCTCGGCCGGCGCGACGTTGAGTACGCGGGGCGGCAACTCCGTTGCAACCACTGGCGGCGCAAAGTCCGCACCGGTCCCAGCCGGTCGAGCTAGCAAGCACCCGCCCGCGGGACGGTGACACAGAGCGTTTCGGGCGGCGTTCCAGTTTTGGGCATGGTGGTGCCGATAACCACCGTGATGCCGCCTCAGGAGGTCCTCGTCTGCGCCAAGTCGTCCGTGGCCAGGCGCATGGCCGGGGTCCTTCGATCGCGTGGCTACGCCGTGGACACCGTGGGCGACGGGGTTCGGGCGGTCGAGGACGCCGAGCGGAAGAACCCGGACGTGGTCCTGGTCTGGTCGGACCTCCGCGGGCCGGACGTCACCGGGGTGGTCCGGCGGGTCCAGGAGGCCTCGGGGGCGAAGGTGGCGGTCATCGTGGGGAAGGATGCGGAGGGCCGTGCCCCCGCGTTCCGAGACGCCGGCGCCGACGCGGTGGTGCCGGACAGCCCGAACATCGACCGCCTAGCTCGCGTGGTCGATCGTCTGCTCGAGGGCGGTCTGGTCGAGGACGCCCTGTCCCTCCCGGGCGAAGAGAGCTTCGAGCCCGAAGCGAGCCTCTCGAACGGCAACGGCCGCCACGACGATGAGCCGTCCCCTCCCACCGCCCAAGCGGTCGAGAGCGGCGCGCCGGTCGTCGAGCCGGCTGTGGCTGACGAGCCCGGTATCGATTTCCAGCCGTGCGACGTGGCCGAGATCGTGCAGGAGGGCGCGGCGGAGGCGGCCCGCGACCACCCGGCGGTGGTGGTCCAGGTCTCGGCGCCCCGGAAGCTGCCCGCGATCGCCCATCCCGATGCGCTGAGAGGGGCGGTCAGAGCGGTCGTGGAGGAGGCCTGCCGGGGTTCCGACGCCGGCTCGGACGTCACCGTCAAAACCCAGCGCGTCGACGCGGGGATCTTCGTCCTGGTGGCCGATCGAAGCTTCGAGCCGGGCCGCCAGCCCGACCCGGAGCGGCCGGAGGGTCCCCCCTCCGGTGCCAGGCTCGCCAGGGCGCTGGTGGCGCTGCACGGCGGCATCCTCTCGGTGGAGCCCATCCCCGCCGGCGGGCGGCGGCTCTCGTTCACGATCCCCGAACATCCCCCGCTGTTGACCGGCGTGGAGCTCCAGGGCGGCCTCCGGGCCCTCGAGCTGCTGGAGGAAGCCCAAACCGTGTGGCGTGGCGAGGCGGCGCCGACCGAGGAGCCCGAACCGGTGGAGCGGGGTCCGTTGCTCGAACAGGGCATCGACCTCGCGGCAGCAGCGGCCGACGCGGCCACCCACGCGCCCGAGCGCCCTCAGGAGCCGGCGGGACGCACAGATCCGATCCGTTCGCTGGCGGAGCTGTTCGGCTTCGCGTCGGAGGAGACTCCGGGCGAGGCGGAGGCTGGGTGGGAGCATCCGGCAGAGGAAGAGGCCGGGCCGCCTGCAGACGTTGAGGTGGAGCTGGAGACCCTGTTCGAGGTCGAGGCCATTCCGGAGATGGGCGTGGCCGAGGTGGAGGAGCCCCCGGCCGCCGAGGTCCAGGAGCCCCTGGCCGGGCAGATGCCCCTCGAGGCCGACGTGGGCGAGGCCGAGCCGGTGGAGGCCGAGCCGGTGGAGGCCGATGCAGCGGAACCCGAGCTCGTCTCTGAGGCGGTCGAACCCCCGGAGCCGGAGGCACAGGGTGAAGAGGAACAAGAGGAGGAGGAGCCTCCGGCCGTCATCACCCTCCCTCCCCACCTCGAGGAGCCGGAACCGGTCACCGAGCCGGAGCCACCCAGCGAGCCCGAGGTGGAGCCGGTGGAGGTTCCCGAGCCGGTCGAGGTGCCGGAGCCGGTGCCGGCGGCCGAGGCGACATCCACCGAGACGGCGTCACGGCCCGTCCCGCCCATGTCGTTCGTCCCAGACCCCCTCCACCCGGCGACCGCCATCCTGAGAGCGCTGGCGGAGGAGTACGACACCGAGTCGAACCGGTTCCGAGGACGCTGACCGTCCGGATCAGCCGGACAGGAACGACAGGATCACCGAGCGGGCGTTGTTCTCCCGATTGGTATCGACGATCACAACCCGCTGCCACGTCCCCAGCACGACCTGGCCATCGATGACCGGGAGCACCAGCGAGGAGGACACGAACGCCGGGAGCAGGTGGTCCCCCCCGTGGCCCTCCGATCCGTGCCGGTGCCGGTAGCGGTCGTCCCGCGGCAGGAGCCGCTCGATCACCTCGACCAGGTCAGCCTCGGAGCCGGCACCCGTCTCCATCAGTACCAGCCCGGCGGTGGCGTGCGGGACGAACACCGACAGCAGGCCGTCATCGGAGATCCCGTCCGCGAAGCCGAGCACCATCTCGGTCACGTCGACGACCCGGCGACCGGAGGTGTCGACCGTGAGGCGCTCGGTCCGCATCAGCCCAGCCGCGCCCCGTTCGGGACGGGACGATCGGGGCCGACCAGCACAACGACCTCGGCGTCTGCGTACACGCCGAGGGTCAGCACCTCGGAGCGGAACGGACCGACCTGCCGGGGCGAGAAGTTGACCACCGCGAGCACCTGCCGCCCCACGAGGTCCTCGGGCCGGTACAGGTCGGTGATGCGGGCACTCGACGCCTTCGTCCCGATTTCCCGGCCGAAGTGGATCCACAACTTGTAGGCGGGATTCCGGGCCTCGGGGAACGGCTCGCACCGAACCACGGTCCCGGCCCGGACGTCCAGGCGCTGGAGATCCTCGATCGAGGCGCCCATCAGAACAGGGCGCTGGCCAGACGGCCCCGGAACTCGCGGGTGAGCGGGGCATGATCGCCGAGGAGATCGAACACGCCGAGCATGAGGCGGCGGGCGTCGTCCCCCCCACCGTCACCGCCCTGGACCATCGCCAGCAGCCGCTCCAGCGCGTGGCGATGGTCACCGGAGAGGGCGGCGCGGGCGGCGCCGGCGAGCTCGCCGTGTTCGGCGGCGGCCTCGCGGAGCTCGACCTCCGCCAGGAGCGAACGGATCCCGTCCTCCACGGGCACCGTGGCCAGCAGGGCCCGGGCCTCCTCGGTCTCACCGCGGTCCAGCAGCAGCCTGGTCAATCCGGCCACGGCGCCGACGTTCGACGGATCGATGGCCAGCGCCTCGCGGTACCCGGCCTCCGCGTCCTCGGGAGAGGCCGACGCCCGGGCCTCGGCGACGCGCTCGTCGGCCGGCGACGGAACCACCGCCTCGAGGAACCGCCGGATCAAGTCCTCCGGCTGAACCCCCATGAATTCCGCGGCCACCGCCCCGTCGCGAAACGCCTTGACGGCGGGGATGCCCCGGATCCCGAACCGGGTCGCCAGTCCGGGGTTCGCGTCCACGTCAACCTTGGCGAGCGTGAACCGCCCGGCGTACTCCCCGGCGAGACGCTCCAGCACGGGGCCGAGGACCAGGCAAGGCTGGCACCACCCCGCCCAGAAGTCGACCAGGACGGGAGTACGGCGGGAGGCCTCGACCACCCGCTCCTCGAAGTCCGTCTCGTCGACGGCGATCACGTGTCGTTCGGTCGTCACGCCATGCCAACGATAGCAACGGAACGGCGAGGCGGGCCGGGCGGGCGGTCAGGCCAGGAACAGCTGGGTGACGTAGACGCGGTCCCCGCGCCACGCCACGCCGACGCCGGAGCGTCGCCACTTGCCCAGCACGTTCTCGGCGTGAGGCTGGCTGTCCATGAAGGCGTCCATGACCTGCTGGAGGGAGCTGCCGTAGCCCACGTTCTCCCCGACCACCCGGTAGTTGAATCCCCGGAAGGTCCGCCGGAGGTTGGAGTGGTAGAGCTCACCCTTGTTCGCCATCCGCGCGCTGTGCTTCCTGGCCACCTTCGACATGCGCTCGGTGACCCGGAGCCGCCGCACGCTGTGCTTGCTGCGGGCGTCGTTCATCATCGCGGCGAAGGTCACCTCGTCGGCCGTGAGGGCGGCGGCCGGACGCGCCAGCACGGGCACCGTGATGAGGATCGCAGCGAGCAGGAGCAACAGGGCCTGGCGCAGGCGGTGGGTGCCATCGATGGCCAGCATGCGGGGCCGCAGCATGCCAGTGATATCGGCCCCCACCCCGGGGACCTTGAGACGAACGGCCCACGCCCATGACCGAGACGGTGGGCCGTCCGGCCGAACGGTTGGCCTGCCTCAAGCGGCGAACCGAAGACGTCGAGTTGGTACGGTAGGAGCCGGGATGGGAACCCTCCGACAAGACGCCACCACCAACGAGTGGGTGATCCTCGCACCGGACCGGGCCACCAGGCCGGGCCGCCTTCGGGGTGAGCCGACGGCTGGCGGGCGACCCCCCGTTCCGACGCACGACCCGGCGTGTCCCTTCTGCCCGGGGAACGAGGACCAGACCCCTCCGGAGCTCCTCCGCAGCCCGGCCGAGGGGCCCTGGGAGCGTCGGGTTGTCCCGAACCGGTACCCGGCGCTGACTCCGGACGGGGAGACCCACCGGCGAGGGGAGCCGCTGGCGAGGGAGATGGACGGCGTCGGGTACCACGAGGTGGTGGTGGAGTCCCCGCAGCACGACGAGCGGCTCGACGAGATGTCGACCGACCGGCTCGCCGGAGTGGTGACGACGTGGCGCGACCGGTATCGAACCCTCGCCGCCGATCCGCGCATCAAGGCGGTGATCGTGTTCAAGAACTTCGGAGAGCGGGCCGGGACCTCGCTGGTCCACCCCCACTCGCAGATCCTGGCCACGCCGGTGATCCCGCCCGACGCCCTGCGCCGGTACGCCGTGGCCACCCGGTACTTCGACGACACGGGGCGCTGCGTGTACCTCGACCTGCTCGACCGGGAGCTGGAGACCGCCGAACGGGTGGTGGCCGAGCGGCCCGGCCTGGTGGCGGTGGCGCCGTTCGCCTCCAGGGAGCCGTATGAGACGTGGATCACGCCGCGGACCTCGCGCCCGTCATTCGCGTCGCTCCAGGACGGCGAGGTTCGGGAGCTGGCCGACCTCCTGCGCGACCTGGTGGCGGCGCTCCGCCAGGCCGCCGGCGATCCCGACTACAACCTGGTGATTCATTCCGCACCCGCGGGCGAGGAGTCGAAGCCGTTCTTCCTCTGGCACCTTCGGGTCCTTCCGCGGATCGTCACGCCCGCTGGCTTCGAGCTCGGCTCGGGGATGTCGATCAACTGTGTCGCTCCCGAGGCCGCAGCCCGCCGGCTTCGGGAGGCGATGGCCCGCGTCCCCACCGGCTGACCGCACCGCCGGGCTGGGTCCCCCGCGGCGTCTCCTCATCGTCGTGGCGCTTGCGTCCTTGGTCGCGACGTCCACCGCCATCCCAGTCGGAGCGACGGTGCGGGCTTCGCCCGTCCCCACCGCGACCGTCACCCTCCCGAACGCCACCGCCGAGGAGGCCTACGCCCACGTGCGACGCCTGGCTGGCCGGATCGGGGCCCGGCCCGCCGGCTCGGCGGCGTACCGGCGAGCGACGACGTACGTGCGGGCTCGGTTCGAAGCGCTCGGCTACGAGGTCGCACGCCAGGGCTTCCGCCTGCCCCAGGGCGGTCGCTCCTCGAACCTCGTGGCTCGCTGGCCCGGGGATGCCGAAGTCCGGCTGCTGATCGGGGCGCACCTGGACACGGTGCCCGGCTCGCCCGGCGCCAACGACAACGCCAGCGGCGTGGCGGTCCTCCT
>DASQWG010000202.1:0-3646 GCA_035640375.1 Actinomycetota bacterium | reverse complement strand
GCTCCTCGCCCTGACCCATCCCGAGGACGTGCCCACGATCGAGGCCGACCGGGCTCGACTGCTGGCCGGCGAGTCCGTCACCCAGCTGGTGCGGATCGTTCGGCCGTCAGGGGAGATGCGCTGGCTCCAGAGCGTGCTCCGTCCCGAATGGGACCCGGACACCGGGCGGGTGGTCGGATTCCACGGCGCGTCCAGCGACGCCACGGCCCGCGTGGAGGCCGAGCGAGCGCGGGAGCGCTCGCTGTCGCTCCTCCACGCCACGCTCGACGCCACCGCGGACGGCATCCTGGTCGTCGACCTCGAGGGCAGGGTGGTGTCGGCGAACCGGCGGTTCGCCGAGATGTGGAGGATCCCCAGCGACCTCATGGCGACCAGGGATGACGACCGACTCCTCGAGTTCGTTCTCGACCAGCTGACCGAGCCCGAAGCGTTCCTGGCCACGGTTCGCTCCCTCTACGAGCGGCCGGATGCCGGGAGCAAGGACGTGCTGGAGTTCAAGGACGGACGGATCTTCGAGCGTGTGTCGCGGCCCCAGCGGCTGGCCGGCGATGTGGTCGGCAGAGTGTGGTGCTTCCGCGACGTGACCGAGAGCCGCCGAGCGGAGCGATTCCTGGCCGACGCCCAGCGCCTGGCGCGGGTGGGGAGCTGGGAGTTCGACGTGCGCACCGACTCCACCACGTGGTCCGACGAGCTGTTCCGACTCTACGGAGAGGAGCCGGGTGGCTTCCAGCCCACGCTGGAGACATGGCTGGCCCGGGTCCACCCGGAGGATCGGGAACGAGTCCAGGAACTCGACGCCGAGGCCATGGCCCGGGGCGGTCCGTTCGAGTACGGCTTCCGGGTGGTTCTCCCGGACGGCGACATCCGGATCCATGCCGCCCAGGGGGAGGTGGTTCTCGACCGGGACGGCACCCCCCTGCGGGTCCTAGGCACCGAGCTCGACGTGACCGAGCGGACCCGAGTCGAGGAGGCCCTCCGGGAGAGCGAGGAGCGGTATCGGGAGCTCCTCGAGCATCAGCCCGCCGTGGTGTACCTGGCGGAGCCGGGAGCGGAGGGGCACTGGCTGTACGTGAGCCCCCAGATCGAGCGCCTCGTCGGCTTCGCGCCCGACGAGTGGACGGGCAACCCGGACCTGTGGATGGAGCGGGTCCACCCGGACGATCGCCAACGGGTCGCCGCCGCGGAGGAAGGACTGATCGCGGCGGCCCAGAGCGAGGACAAGGGCACTTCGGACCTGCCCGCTCTGCGCATCGAGTACCGGATGCTGGCGAAGGACGGGCGCGAGGTCTGGGTCCGGGACGAGGCCTTCTTCCTGCGGGACCGGGAGCCGATGGTCCTGCGAGGCCTCCTCCTCGACATCACGGATCGGGTGCGAGCCGAGATCGCGTTGCGGGCTTCGAACCAGGCACTCAACGCGCTGATCGAATCGTCGCCGATGGCCATCGTGGCGCTCGATCGGGACCGCAGGGTGACGCTGTGGAACCGTGCCGCCGAATCGATCTTCGGTTGGACGGCCCACGAGGTTCTGGGCGAGCCCTACCCGGTCCTCTCGCCCGACGGCGACACCGAGCACCTCGAGATCATCGACCGGCTGCTGGGGGGTGAGGTCGTCGGAAGCGAGGAGGTCGTCCGCCTCCGCCGGGACGGGAGCGAGGCCCACCTCCTGCTCTCGGCGGCGCCGCTCCACGGCGAGGGCGGGGAGGTGACCGGGGTCATGGGCGTGCTCGCCGACGTCACCGACCGCAAGGCCGCCGAGGCCCTGGCGGGGAGCGTGGTCCAGGCCTCCCTCGACCCGATCATCGTGATGGACCACGAGGGGCTGATCGTGGAGTTCAACCCCGCGGCCGAGGCGACGTTCGGTCAGCGTCGTGACCACGTCATCGGCCGGCCGGTGGCCGAGCTCATGCCCGAGAAGTACCGCGCGGCCCACCGGGCTGGACTAGCGAGGTTCCTGGCCTCCGGCGAGGCCCGAGTGCTGGGACGTCGCTTGGAGGTCAGCGCGCTCCGTTCCGACGGCACCGAGTTCCCGGCCGAGCTGACCGTGACCAAGGTCGAGGGCAAGGAGCCGGTGCTCTTCACCGCGTCTTTGCGTGACATCACCGAGCGGGTTCGGGCCGAGGAGGAGATCCGGGAGAGCCTGGCGCGGCTCCGAGCTACCGACGAGCAACGGCGCCGCCTGGTCGAACGCGTGGTGGCCGCGCAGGAAGAAGAGCGCCGACGGATCGCCGCCGACATCCACGACGACTCCGTCCAGGTCATGGCGGCCGTGGGTATCCGGCTCGAGTCGCTCGGCCGGATGCTCGAGGACGAGCGGGCCACGCTGGCCGTCAAGCAACTGCAGCAGACCGTGGGCGCCGCGGTGGACCGGCTTCGACAGTTGATGTTCGAGCTGCGGCCTGCGGCCCTCGACCGCGAGGGTCTGGTCCCGGCGCTTCGGACCTACCTCGACCGTGTCCGCTCGGAGACGGGCCTGTCCTGCTCCCTCCAGAACAACCTGATGGCCGAGCCGCCCGACACCACGCGGCTGGCCCTCTACCGGATCGTCCAGGAGGCCGTCACGAACGTCCGGAAGCACGCCGCCGCGGGCACGGTCACGGTCTCGCTCGATCCACGCGACGGCGGCACACTCCTACGGGTCGTCGACGACGGTCGCGGCTTCGACAGCCTGAACGGCGTGGTCTCCCGGCCCGGCCACCTGGGACTCTCCGCGATGCGGGAGCAAGCCGAGATGGCCCGGGGGCGCTTCCAGCTCCGGAGCCGGCCGGGCGGCGGTACCACCGTCGAGGTGTGGGTGCCGGGCAAGGACGCCACGGGTGTCTGACCGGGACGGGCGGATCACGGTGCTGATCGCCGAGGACGAGCCGGCGGTACGGGCCGCGCTGGCCGACCTGATCGAGATCGAGGACGAGCTGGAGCTCGTGGGGGCGGCCGCAGACGCTCAGGAGGCGATCGACCTGGCGAAGGAGCACCTCCCCGATGTGGCCCTGGTCGACGTGAAGATGCCGGCCGGAGGCGGAACCCGTGCCGCCAGGGAGATCAAGGGTCTGTCGCCCACCACTCGCGTGGTCGCGCTCTCCGCCTACGAGGACCGCACCACGGTCCTGGAGATGCTGCGGGCCGGCGCCGCAGGCTACCTCGTCAAGGGAACATCCGCCGGCGAGATCGTCGAGGCCATCCGCCGGTCGGTCCGGGGACAGGCCAGCCTCTCCACCGAAGTGACGGCCGAGGTGATCCACGAGCTCGTGGAGCTGCTGGATCGCTCGGAGCGGATGACCCGCGAACTCCACGACCTCGACCGGACCAAGAGCGAACTCATCCAGGTGCTCTCCCACGAGCTGATGACGCCCATCACCGTGATCCAGGGCGCGGCCGGCACGATCTCGGGGCTCGGCGGGGCCCTCTCCCCCCAGGACGCCCGCGGCCTGGCCACGAGTGTGTCCCGGGCCGCGGACCGGCTCCGGCGCCTGGTCGGCAACCTGGCGGCCACGGCCCGACTCGACCGCGAGGAGGCCGAGGTCACCACCCGACCGATCGTGGCGGCCGACGTCATCGCCGTGGCGGCGGCCGAGTTCCCCGAGGCCGTGGGTCGGTTCCGCCTCCCGTCGCCGGACCGGTCCCTGGAGCTCTGGGGCGACCTCCAGCTCGC
>DASQWG010000201.1:0-9308 GCA_035640375.1 Actinomycetota bacterium | reverse complement strand
CCTGGCCGCGCCGGAGGCGGTCCGGGTGCTGGATGCCGGCGGAGCCGACCTGGTGATCGTGGAGACGGTCGGGGTGGGGCAGGCCGAGGTCGAGGTGGCCACGGCCGCCGACACCACCCTGGTCGTGGTCGCGCCGGGGTGGGGGGATGCCGTGCAGGCCTCGAAGGCCGGGATCCTGGAGATCGCCGACGTGTTCGTGGTCAACAAGGCCGATCGGCCGGGGGCGGACGACGCCACGCGCGACCTCGAAGTCATGCTGCGGATGGGTCCCGAGCTCGACTGGACCCCGCCGGTCGTCCGCACCTCGACCCATGCGCACGAGGGCATCGACGACCTGTGGGAGGCCATCGAGGCCCACCGGAAGCACCTCGAGTCGACCCGCGAGCTGGAGCGGCGGCGGCGGTCGCGGATCCTCCGCGAGGTCGAGGACATGGTGTCGGTGCGCCTTCGGGCCCGGGCCGCCGAGCTGCTCGAGCGTGGCGCGCTGGAATCGGTGGCCGACGACCTCGTGGCCCGGCGGGTCGATCCCTACCGCGCTGCCGATATCCTGGTGGAGCGGATGGAGCAACGATGAACAGGGACGAGTGGCGTCAACGCTACCGCGAGGCCGGGGAGCGCGACGCCGACTTCGAGACGATCTCCGGCGAGCCCGTGGAGCCGCTGTACTCGCCGGAGGACGTCAAGGATCTGGACTACGAGCGCGACCTCGGCAACCCGGGCGAGTACCCGTTCACCCGCGGCGTGTACGAGACGATGTACCGCGGCCGGTTGTGGACGATGCGCCAGTTCGCCGGCTTCGGCACGCCCGAGCAGACGAACGCCCGCTACCAGTACCTGTTGCAGCAGGGCCAGGGTGGCCTGTCGGTGGCCTTCGACATGCCCACGCTGATGGGCAGGGACTCCGACGACCCGCTGGCCGTCGGCGAGGTCGGGGTCTGCGGGGTGGCCACCGACTCGCTGGCGGATTTCGAGGCGCTGTTCCGTGACATCCCGCTCGGCAACATCACCACCTCGATGACGATCAGCGGGCCGGCCGCGGTGATCTTCGCGTTCTTCCTGGCCGCGGCGGAACGCCAGGGGATCGACTGGAAGCGGCTCGACGGAACGCTCCAGACCGACATCCTCAAGGAGTACATCGCCCAGAAGGAATGGATCTTCCCGCCCCGGCCGCACCTGCGGATCATCGGCGACCTGATCGAGTTCTGCGCCCGGGAGGTGCCGAAGTGGCACCCGATCAGCGTCTCCGGGTACCACATCCGCGAGGCCGGCTCGACGGCGGTGCAGGAACTGGCCTTCACGCTGGCCGACGGGTTCTCCTACGTCGAGCTCGGTCGGGAGCGGGGCCTCGACGTCGATCGCTTCGCGGCGGGGCTTTCGTTCTTCTTCAACGCGCACATCGACTTCTTCGAGGAGATCGCCAAGTACCGGGCCGCCCGGCGGATCTGGGCACGCTGGCTCCGAGACCGGTACGGCGCGAAGGATCCGGCGTCGTGGCGGCTCCGCTTCCACACCCAGACGGCGGGGTGTTCGCTGACCGCCCAGCAGCCGGAGAACAACATCGTCCGGACCGCGATCGAGGCCCTCGCCGGCGTGCTCGGCGGCACGCAGTCGCTGCACACGAACGCCCTCGACGAGGTGCTGGCCCTGCCGACGGAACGGGCCGCCCAGATCGCGCTTCGCACCCAGCAGGTGATCGCGTACGAGACCGGTGTGGCCAACGTGATCGATCCGCTCGGCGGCTCGTACTTCGTCGAGGCGCTCACGAACCGCACCGAGGAGCAGGCCGAGGAGTACTTCCGGCGGATCGAGGAGATGGGTCGGGGCTCGATGCTCGAAGGGATGCTGGTCGGGATCGAACGAGGCTACTTCCAGTCGGAGATCGCCGACGCTGCGTACCGGGAGCAGGAGCGGTACGAGAAGCATCGGCTGATCAAGGTGGGGGTGAACGAGTTCGTGGACCCGACCGACGAGCCGATCGAGACGCTCAAGATCGGCCCCGAGATCGAGCGGGGGCAGATCGAGTCCGTGCGCCGGATGCGGGCCGACCGCGACGACGCCGCGGCCGACCGGGCCCTCCAGCGGCTCAAGGCCGCGGCGCTCGACGAGGGCGAGAACCTGATCCCGCCGATGGTTGACTGTGCCCGGGCGTACTGCACGGAGGGCGAGATCGTGAACGCCCTGCGCGAGGTCTTCGGCGAGTACACCGAGACCCCGCGGTTCTAGCCGTCCGCGCTACCCGTTGACGTAGTTCCCGGTCACCGCGCAGGGATCCTGGGCCGAGCCCATCACCGCGATGTCGCCGTCGGCTCCCGGCACCCCGAGGTGCACCAGCACGTGGAGGGGGTGACGACGATTCATCGGCAGGTTCGCCAGCCCTCCGGCAGCCTCGTCGGCGTCCACGTTCGGGTTGTTGGCGAACAGGACCGACGGCAGGATCTGATACTTCTCGTTTCCGTCGGCCGACAGGATGGCGCAGTTGCCGTTGGGCAGGATCACCACATGCGTATGGTCGGCTCGGGCCACCCCGGCGCCGGCCAGCACGAGCGCTGCAGTCGTCCCCGCGATCAGTCCTCGTCGAAGCACGTGAAAGACCTCCTTCCAGAACGTCGACCACGTGATTACCAAACCGGGGCGCGGTGGTGCAAATGACGCCAAGGGGGCGGCACAGCGCCGCCCCCTTGACGTGCGTCGTCTACCCGTCGGTCAGGTTCGACCAGAACGCGGCCTGGCCGATCAGGGGCCACTCGCGTTCGGCATCGCCCCGAGAGAACGGGTTCGTGGCCAGCCCCACGTAGCGGCTGCCGAGCTCGGTGGTCCCGTGGACGATCATCGGCGCGCCCGCAGCGGCGGGGCTTCGGTCTCTCCACAGCCCGGCGACGAACATCGTGTTCACCGAGCCGAGGTATTGCCCGTCGACCACAGCTCCGGTCGGTACCGAGGAGAACCAGGTCACGTTCGCGGGGAGGTACAGGTTGTCGGTCGCCGCGAACCCCCCGGTCAGCGGCCCCGCACCGCCGACGTTGTTCCACCGGGCGATGCCGCCGTCGGCCGAGTCGCTACCCTGGGTCAGCGATCCCTGGATCAAGCCGGCGCCGCCGAGGAACGAGAAGTTCGCCGACGACACGCTGGTGGCGATGTAGCCACCGCCCCGCTCGAAGAAGTCCTGCAGGCGGGCCCGGGCGGTGTCGAACTTCGCGGCCGGGTAGCCCCGTCCCGTGTTGTAGATCACGTCGAAGTCCAGGAGGGGATCGGCCGGTGCGCGGTTCAGTGAGTCCCGGCCCACCGTCACCTTCACGAAGCCGACGTCGTTGCCGAAGATCTGGCGCAGGGACCAAGAGGTGTCGTTCTCGGCAGGGTTTCTCACGTCGGTCAGGATGGCGATCTTCGGCGCCTCGTCCAGCTGGCTCGTGGGCGGCTTCGGTCCCACGCCCCGCTCGAAGAACATCCCGGCGGCTGCCCCGGCCGCCTGGAGGGACGAAGCCGCGGACGCGTCGAAGATCAGCGAACCGGCCGGCATCGTGCCGCCCGTCGTGCTGGTGAACGACTGCTCCGCCACCTCACCGTCCACGTTGTTGCGGAGGAGGTCCAGGATCGCCCGGACCTCAGCGGTGCCCTGGGGGGTGACCGCGAACCAGTCCGCCGCGCCCCCCGGTCGGAGCCCGCCCTGGAGCGGGTTCACCTCCAAGATGGGGACGGTGGTCGGCGCGAACGTGGCGTCGCCTCTGGAGACCTCCACCGCGTCTGCCCCCCACAGGTCTCCGTGGCTCCACGCACCTGGCGGGGCGTAAAGCTGGGAGATCCGCGTGGACACGTCCTGGCCGGTGCTGAGCGCCGTCAGGGCGATACCTCGCAGCGCCTGGTTCATCCACACCACGTACGAGCTCGCGGGGAAGGTCCGGCCTCCCCACGAGAACGCGCTTGTGGCCCGGTGGACCTCCACCCCGTTGTTCATGAGCCACTGCGCCATCCGGTTGGCCTCCGCATCGCTGCGCTGCGCCGCAGAGCTCGAGCCGCCCACGAAGGGGATCACGTACGCCTTCGGGTACTCGACCATCCAGTCGTGCTCGGCCTCGGTGAACCCGTAGCTGGCGACAAGCGAGTCGTCGCAGCAGTTCGGTCGAATAGCGTCGGCCACGCCGCGCCGGAAGATCTCGAGCTGGTCCCGAAGGATCTGCTGCCGGTTCGCCAGCCAGAAGTCGGCCGAGGAGTAGAAGCCGATGTACTGCGCTCGCTTCGAACCGAACCGGCCGTCACAGCCCGCATCGCTGTCGCACATCTCCAGCGTTGAGCCGTCCACGCCATAGAAGGCCATGTACGTCTGGGTGTAGAAGGGGCCCCAGTCATCCCAGCCCTCCGCGTGGAGCGGGCCCACCGGCTTGCAACTGAACCAGCCGCAGGAGCCCCAGTCGTTGACCGGTCGCATGATCTCCATGCCCGCATTGTTGTAGGCGAGCTCGTTCGCATCGAGCCGACGCTGGTTCCACTTGACGAACAGGTCGTACTCGATGCCAGGGTTGTGGGGCTTGGTCAGCCCGTCGATCAGCGTCGGGCTGAAGTAGCCATGCATGGCCAGGCCGACCGGTGCCAGCCACTGGAGCTGGAACGCCGTATTCGACTGGACCTCGGGTTGCGACTGGACCAGGAAGTCGCGGTTCAGGTCGAACCCGTTGGGGTTGCGCCGAACGCCGTTCGTCCGGCCATCCGGGTTCGTGGTCGGGATCACCACGACGATGGCGTGGTCGAGGACGTCGTCCACGGTCGGGTTGGTCCCGTAGGGGAGCGTGGTCAGGTCCCGGATGACCTGCATCATCGCGTCGGTCCCCTCTTCCTCGTTCCCGTGGATGTTGGCCTCGATGAAGATGGGAAGCTTCACGTTCGAGCCCCAGGAGGACAGAAGCGACTGAGCCCCGCCGGGATTCGTGAACATCATGTTCCGGAGCTGTTCCCACCGAGCGAATGCCTCCTGCTGCTGCGGGGTCTCCAGGGCGTTGACCACCACGCCGAGGATGTCGCGCCCCTGCACCGATTCTCCGATCTTCGACCAGTGGAGCCGGTCGGGGACCCCGGCAGCGGTCGCCTCGTCCTCGAAGCCCTCGAGGGTGCACTTGATCGCTTCGTAAGGGATCAGCGCCAGCGGGTCGTCCTGCTGCTCAGCGATGGCGCCGCTGGGCGAGGCGCACCAGGGTTCCCCATACGTCGGCCCCAGGCCGGGCGAAACCGGATTTCCGTCCCACGGTGGGGCCGACTGTGCGATGGACAGTGCCGGTGTCGAGGCGGCCACGGCCGCCGCGACGGTCAGCACCGAAAGGATCATTCGCGGTCGCAATCCCATCACCCCCTGACTCAGGGGTTCGGGGGCGGGCCGCAACCCGCCCCCGAACCGTCGTCCTATCCGTCGGTGAGGTTCGACCAGAACGCGGCCTGGCCGATCAAGGGCCACTCGCGTTCGGCGTCACCTCGAGAGAACGGGTTCGTGGCCAGCCCGAGGTACCGACTCCCGACCGAGGTGGTCCCGTGGACCACGACGGGCGAGCCCGCCGCCGCCGGATTCCGGTCGCGCCACAGCCCGGCCACGAACATGTCGTCCACCGATGCCAGGTACCGCCCGTCCACCACCGCGCCCGCCGGGAGCGAGGAAAACCACGTGATGTTCTGGGGCAGGTACAGGTTGTCGACGCCGGAGAACCCGCCGGTCAGCGGGCCGGCCGACCCCGTATTGGTCCACCGGGCGATGCCGCCGCCCGCCCCGTCGGTCGACTGAGTAAGGCTCCCCGTGAGGAGCGGCGGGACCGCGGTGCTCAGGAAGGTGAAGTTATTCGCCGACTGGCCCGTCCCGATGTACCCACCGCCTCGTTCGAAGAAGGCCATCAGTCGGGCCTGCGCCGTGGCGTTCGTCGCCGACGGGAAGTTCTGGCCCGTGTTGTAGATGACGTCATAGCTCTCCAGCGGGTCGGTCGGTGCGTTCTGGAGCGAGTTCGAGCCGTTGACCACCGACACGAAGCCGACGTCGGGGCCGAAGATCTGCCGCAGCGACCACGACTGGTCGTTCTCCGTCGGGTTGGCGTTGTTGACCAGGATGGCCACGCGCGGCGCCTCGTCGAGCTGGCTGGTGGCCGGCTTGGGCCCTCGACCGCGCTCGAAGTAGAAGCCCGCGGCGGCGCCGGCCTGCTCCAGCGCCGTGGCGTCCTCATCCTCGAAGATCAGCGAGCCTGCCGGCATGGGCCCGGCACTGGCGCTGCTGAAGGACGCCTCGGCGACCTCGCCATCGACGCCGTTCCGCAACAGATCAAGCACGGCGCGGACCTCGTGAGCGCCCCTGACCGCGACGGCGTACCAGTCGGCCGGCCCGCCCCCGCGAACCCCACCCTGCAGCGGGTTGACCGCGTCGATCGGGACCGTGTGGGGGCTGAAGCCCGTGCCGTCCGGGATCTCCACGACGTCGGCTCCCCAGAGCGAGCCGTGGGCCCATGCGCCGGGGGGCGCATACAGCTGGGTGATCCGCTCGGAGATGTCCTGACCGGCGGCCAGGGCCGTGTATGCCAGGCCGCGGAGGGCTTGGTCCATCCACACGACGTAGGACTTCTTGGGGAACGTTTGTCCCTGCCAGGTCAGGACCTGGTTCGTGCGCTCGACGAGGATGTCGTTGTCGAGGAGCCACTGGGCCATGCGGTTGGCCTCGGCGTCGCTCCGCTGGGCATTCCGGTTCGGCGAGGCTTTCCCCGCGTCGCTCCCGACGAAGGGGATCACGAACGCCGTGGGGTACTCGACCATCCAGTTGTGCTGATCCTCGGTGAACAGCCGGCCGGCGATCAGCGGGTCACCACAGCAGTTCGGACGTTCGGCATCGGTGACGCCTCGGCGGAAGATCTCCAGCTGATCGTGCAGGATCTGCTGCCGGTTCTCGATCCAGAAGTCCTCCGAGGAGTAGAACACGATGTACTGCTCTCGCTTCGAGCCCAGTCGGCCGCCGCAGGCGGCGTTGCTGCACATCTCGACGGTCGATCCGTCCACCCCGAAGAAGGCGCCGTACGTCTGCGTGTAGAACGGCCCCCAGTCGTCCCAGCCCTCGGCATACGGGGGCCCGGTGGGAGGGGGAGGGGTGTCGTCGGCGTCCATGTTCCAGTCGTTGACGGGGCGCTGGATGCTCCGGCCGATGGCCCCGATGGCCGCCTCGTTCGCGTCGAGCCGCCGTTGGTTCCAGTACAGGAACACGTCGTACTCGAGGCCCGGGTTGTGCGGCTTGGTCAGGCCGTCGATGAGTGTCGGGTTGAAGTAGCCGTGTAGGAACAGGCCCACTGGCGCGAGCCACTCGAGCTGGAGAGCCGTGTTGGCACGCATCTCCGGCTGGGACTGCACCAGCAGGTCCCGGTTCATGTCGAACCCGTTGTTGTTGGCCCGGGTCCCCGCGGTGCGGCCGTCCGGATTCGTGGTCGGGATGACCACGAGGATGGCGTGGTCCAGGAGGGCGTCGACGACCTCGTTCGTCCCGTACGGGAGCGTGACCAGGTCCCGGACGACCTGCATCATGGCGTCGGTCCCCTCCTCCTCGCCGCCATGGATATTGGCTTCGATGAAGATGGGGAGCTTGACGTCCCCACCCCAGCCAGCGAGGAGGGTTTGGGCCTGGGCCGGATCGGTGCTCATGAGCTCCCTGAGCTGGAGCCATCGCTCGTAGTCGCGCTGCTGCTCCGAGGTCTCCAGCGCGTTGACCACCACGCCGAGCAGGTCGCGGCCGAGGGTGGACTGGCCGATGACCGAGTAGTCCAGCCGGTCGGGAACCCCGTTCGCGGCGGCCTCGGCTTCGAACTGCTGCAACGTGCACTCGATGGCCTCGTGGGGGATCAAGGCAAGTGGCGGGCCTTGTTGGGCGGCGATGCTGCCGCTCGGAGCGGCGCACCACGCCTCGCCGTACGTGGGGCCGAGGCCCGGCGAGATCGGGTTGCCGTCCCAGGGGGGTGACAGCTGGGCGCCCGCGGGGGCTGGCAGGAGCGCGGCCGAAGCCACCAGGGCGAGCGCCGTCGCGAGCACCGCGGGGATCTGTCGTGGTCGCATCCGATCAACCTTTCACTCGGGGGGCAGCGTCGGTCGTTCGGCCCTGGATCAGGGAGGATCGCGGGCCGGGCCGGGGTGATGGCTCTTCCGAGGGAGAGGGGCAGGTCGGATCGGGGCGGGCTGGGCTGACGCGCACCGGTTCGTCCCGTTCAGCGCCGCGCCGGCTCCTTTCGGTCATCCCTCCTGCAGCCGAAGGAGGTGCGTCCGAAGCGGACTATAGGGACAGGCGGAGCCCGAAGTCCAATCGGCAGATCAGGCGCGGAGCTTGCCCGCGATCACCTGGGCCAGTGCGCCGGCCGCGGCCGCGTACACGCCAACCTCCAGGACCGTGACGAGGTCGCCGAGGCCCGCGGTGGGGTCGAGGGCCCGGAGAACGAACAGCACCGGCACCGCGAGCGTGAGGATCCCCACCAGGCGCCGGAGGAATCCCAGCCACGGGAGCAGCATCGTCAGGAGCGCGATCAGGGCGCCGACCGTCCCGGCGACCAGGAGGACCACGCCGAGGTTGACGCCACCGCCGCCCGATCCGACGAGTGAGCGGGCCGCGATCTCTCGGGGGAGGCCCCCGTGCGGCCGCCACGGCAGGATCGCCGAGATGACCACGGCCACGGCGCCGGCCAGGGCCACGCTGGCCCCCCAGGGGAATCCCCGGGGCGGCGGATGCCGAGGCGTCCGAGGCGGCTCCGGTGCCGGAGGCACGGGTGCTCGTTCCGGGGCCGGCGCCGGCTGGAGGATCTCGGTATCCGATCCTCGCTCCGACGGGGGGCGCGGGACCGCCTCGGTGACGGCCTCCTGCGGGGAGGGCTCCTCGGCGAACACGACGTTCCAATCGGCGAAGAAGTCCTCGTCCTCTTCCGGTTCGGCTTCGGGCTCGGAGGCTTCAGACAGCGGGGCTTCGGGGTGCCCGGCTTCGGGCGGCGAGGCGGGGCCGAGGGCTCGCACCGAGGCGCCACACCGGCCACAGAAGCGGTCCGCCTCGTCGAGGGGGCCACCGCAGTTGGTGCAGAACCGCGAGACCGTCTCGACCGATCGGGGCGCCAGGTCGGTTCCGCAGGTGCCGCAGAACCGGTCCTCGGCGTCGACCGGCGACCCGCACGACGGGCAGGCCGTCATCACGAGGCGAGCATACCCCCGGGCTGCCGCCGCTCCTCGGAAGGCCCGAGGGAGGTCCGTCCTGCATCTCTTACCTGTTGCAAAATATTGCAACAAGGTGCTAGGTTTCGGATCGTGGAGCGCCTGGCCCAGGGTGGATTCGG
>DASQWG010000200.1:0-2375 GCA_035640375.1 Actinomycetota bacterium | reverse complement strand
TCCGCCGCCGACGCGGTGACCGCGGCGGCGGAGGCCCAGAGGGAAGTAGCCGCGCACCAGTGGCCCCCCGACGGCCCCATCCGGGTTCGCATGGGAATGCACACCGGCGAGGGCCGCTTGAGCGAGGGCGACTACTTCGGCCTGGACGTGCATCGGGCCGCCCGGATCGCCGCCGCCGGACATGGCGGACAGGTCCTCCTCTCGCACACCACCCACGCCCTGGTGGCCGGGGCCCTGCCGGCCGGCGTGACGCTTCTGGACTTGGGCGAGCATCGGTTGAAGGACTTCGAGGAGCCGCAGGGGATCTCCCAACTGGTCATCGCCGGCCAGCCGTCGGAGTTCCCTCCGGTCAAGACCCTGGAGATCCCTACGAACCTCCCGGCCCGGCTCAGTTCGTTCGTGGGCCGGGATCGTGAGGTCGAGCAGGTCACGACGCTTCTGGAGTCGGCTCGGCTCCTCACCCTGACCGGGCCTGGCGGAACCGGGAAGACCCGGCTGGCCCTCCGGGCGGCATCGGAGGTTCTGGATCGCTACCGGGATGGAGTGTTCTTCGTCGACCTGGCCCCCATCACCGACCCGGCCTTCGTTCCCAGCGCCATCCTGGCGGCGGTGGGGCCTCGAGGGGGCGGGGGTCCCCGGTCGGAGCTCGAGAGACTGCAGGTCGAGCTTCGCGATCGACAGATACTGCTGGTCATGGACAACTTCGAGCAGGTGATCGATGCGGCGCCTGCGGTGGGGACCATCCTGACTGCCGCGCCGGGCGTTCGCGTCATGGCCACCAGCAGATCCCCTCTCCGGCTCGAAGGAGAGCGCGAGGTGCCGGTGATGCCCCTGGCATTCCCCGCCGCTTCCCAAGCCGTCTCGCTTGACGAAGTCTCCCGGTTCGAGGCCGTTGCCCTGTTCGCCGAGCGGGCCACGTCGGTCGATCCCGCATTCGTCATCGACCAGGAGAACGCCGAGCCTATCGTCGAGATCTGTCGCCGTCTGGACGGGCTTCCCCTGGCCATCGAGCTCGCTGCCTCCAGGCTTCGGGTGCTCTCCCCGCAAGCGATGCTCGAGCGGCTCGACCGGGCCCTCCCGCTCCTGTCGGGCGGACCCCGCGATCGGCCGGACCGGCAGCGGACGCTGCGCGACGCCATCGACTGGAGCTATCGCCTGTTGCCGCAGGCGGTGGCGTCGCTGTTCGAACGGCTCTGCGTTTTCGCCGGCGGCTTCACCATCGCGGCTGCCGAATCGGTGTGCGGTCCGAACGCAACCCTCGAGATCGAGGTGCTGGCCGGGATCGAGGCACTGCTCGACGCCAGCCTCGTTCGCCGTGGCGACGTCCCGGGGGGACCGGACCGGTTCGACATGCTCCAGACCATCCGGGAATACGGGCGGGAGCGGCTCGAGCAATCCGATGCGGCCGCCGGGGTGCATCGCCGGCACGCCCTCCACTTCCTGGAATTGGCCGAGTCCGCTGAGCCGGAGCTCCGGGGGCCCGGCCTGGGGCGTGTCATGGGCCTGCTCCATGTGGAACACGACAACCTTCGGGCCGCCCTCGCCTGGGCGCTGCACGACGATCAAGGAGACGTTGCGCTCCGGCTCGTGTCGGCCCTCTGGCGGTTCTGGCATCTGCACGGAGATATCGCCTCGGGCCGCAGGTGGGTGGAGCAGGCCCTGGCTCTCCCATCCGCCGCAGGCCCTTCTTCAATCAGGGCCAAGGCCCTGCTGGCGGCGGGGGGCCTGGCGTATTGGCAACTCGACGAGCCCGCCCTATCGGCCCGGTCCGCGGAGGCCCTGGCCATGTTCGAGGCACTCGAGGACGAGGCCGGGATCGCCGCGGCGAAGTACGACTCGGCATTCGGCCTCGGGCTGCACGGAAGGTTCGATGAGGCCATCGAGATGCTGCGTTCGAGCAAGACCCTGTTCGAGAAGTTGGGCGACCGCCGGGCCGTCGCGGATTCCCTGTTCGGCCTCGGCCTCATGTATCGGCTCCGGGGCGACCTCGAGATGGCCCGGGAGACCGGGGAGAAGGGGCTGGCCATCCACCGGGAGATAGGCGACCTGTTCGGGATCGTGAGCTCTCTGTGCGTCGTGGGCCCAGCCGCGACGCAGCTCGGCGACCGGGACACGGGGCGGGCCTGTTTCCTGGAGGCCCTGGCCATCGACGAGGCGTTCGGGGAACGGACCGGGATGGCCCTCAGCCTGGACAACCTGGCCGACCTGGAGATCGACGAAGGTGACCCCGTCCGGGCCATGCGCCTGGCCGGAGGGTCAGAGGTGATCAAGGAAGGGGTGGGAGGCCAAGCCCCACCGGAACTGATCACGCTTCCCGATCCGCGCGAGCGCGCCCGGGCTCTCCTCTCCGAGGCGGAGATCTCGGCAGCGTGGGA
>DASQWG010000199.1:0-7016 GCA_035640375.1 Actinomycetota bacterium | reverse complement strand
GGGTGCTTCGCATGGCCAGGGACCACGGATGCCGCACGGTGCTGGTGGCCGGTCAGGTCGATGCCTCGGCGCCGCCGGCCGACCTGGTCTACTCGCTGGCCGACCGGGCCGGGCTGGAAGCCGCCCTGGCCCGGCCGAGCGAGCTGCTGGAGGAGGCGGCCGCCGAGGCCGCCGCGGCCGTGCTCGCGGAGCCGTGAGCCGGCCCGCCGCGATCCAGCGGTTCCTGGCCGCCGCGGGGGCGCGAGGCCTCTCGCCCCAGGTCCGGGACTTCCCCCAGGGCACCAAGACAGCGGCCGACGCGGCGCGGGCGATCGGATGCGAGGTCGGCCAGATCGTCAAGTCTCTGGTGTTCGTGGCCGGGACGGAGCCGTTCCTGGCCCTCACCTCGGGGCTCAATCGCGCCGACACCTCGAAGCTCTCCATGCTGATGGGGGGCGTGCCGGTGCGCCGGGCCGATCCTGAGGAGGCTCGCCGGGCGACGGGGTTCGCCATCGGGGGGACCCCACCGTTCGGCCACCCACGGCCGCTCCGGGTCCTGTGCGACCGGGACCTCCTCGGTTACCAGGAGGTGTGGGCGGCCGCGGGGACCCCGAACGCGGTCTTTCCGATCCGCCCGGACGATCTGGTCCGGGCCTCGGGTGCCCAGCCCGCAGACTTCAAGGAGTGAGGGTCGGCCGGGCTCCGGCCGGATATAATCGGGTGGACATGGATACCGCCGAGCGGATGCAGACGATCAGGCTGAGCGAGAGCGCGGCCGGCAAGGTTCAGGAGCTCGTGGCCCAGGAGGGCCAGACGGATGTGGTGCTCCGCGTGGCCGTCCAGCCGGGCGGTTGCTCCGGCCTCCGCTACCAGATGTACCTCGACGACCAGGTCGGGAACGACGACGTCATCTCCGAGCAGTACGGCGTGCGGGTCGCGGTCGACCGGATGAGCGCGCCGTACCTCACCCAGGCCTCGATCGACTTCGTCGACACCCTCGAGGCCAGCGGGTTCACCATCGACAACCCCGCGGCGCAGGGGACCTGCGCGTGCGGGCACTCGTTCCACTAAGGCCGACCATTCGGACGCGGCTCTCCACGCCTGCCTTGTCGCCGGGCCGGGAGGTCTCGTAGCATCCGCGGCGTGAACGGGCCCGCCGTCCCAGCCGCCTACCTCCACGGGATCTACCCGCGGTCCGAGGCCGTCGTGGCCGCCACGCGGGACCTCGAGCGAGGACGGGTCAGCGCCGACCGGGTCGACGGGGCCTACCGCGCCGACCGGGACGCACTCCTGGGGGCCCAGCGCTCCGCCGGGCTCGACTACCTCTCGGACGGGCTCCTGCGGTGGCAGGATCTGTTCCGTCCGCTGGTCGAGGGGACCGAGGGACTGAAGGCCCGGGTCCTGGTTCGCTGGTTCGACAACAATTCCTTCTACCGAGCGCCCGAGCTCGCGGGCGGCACGGCGCTTCGTGCCCGGATCCCGCGGTGGGTGCTCGAGGACGGCATCCCCGAACCCAGGGTGGCCACGCTACCCTCTCCCTACCTGTTCTCGCGGGTGACGCACGGCGGTGGCGATCCCGACGACCTGATGGTGGGCCTGGCCCGAGACGTGCTGGCCCCCGCGGCGGCGGAGCTCGCGGAGGGGGGCCATCGCCTCCTTCACCTGGAGGAGCCCTGGATCCCGTACGCCGGGATCGACGACGGCTCCTGGCCGGCGTTCGAGCAGGCCGTGGACACGATCCGCTCGGCCGTCGGCGGGGCCACCCTCGTCCTCCATGCCTACTACGGCGACGCGGCCCCTCACGCCGATCGCCTGCGGCGGCTGCCCGTGGACGCGATCGGCATCGACTTCGTGGACACGCCCCTGGACGCGATGCCGGCGCCCTGGGGGACGGGGCTGGTGGCCGGGTGCCTCGACGGGCGGAGCTCGCTGCTGGAAGACCCGGGGGAGGTCGCGGCCTTCGTCCGCCGGGCCGCCGACCGCCTGGAGCCCACCGCGCTGTACGTGTCGTCGGGGAGCGAGCTGGAGCTGGCCGGGCCCGAGGTGGCCGGCCGCAAGCTCGAGGTCCTCGGCGAGGTGGCCCGGCGGCTGCGCGAGGAGGCGGCATGAGCGCGGTCCGCCAGGCCGAGAGCGCCGTGCTGACCCGGCCGCTGCTCACCCACGAGCTCGGCTCGCTGGGGAAGCCGAACTGGCGGGTCAAGGCGGTGGCCGGCGCCCCGATCGAGGACCGCGACCTGGAGGACGCCCGCGGCTGGGGCCAGCGGCTGAGCGTGGAGGGTCACGAGGAGCTCCTCGACCTGCTCCGCCGGGCCCCGCTCGACCGGGCCGGCAAGGACGAGGTGAAGCGGTGGTCGAGCCGGTACGGCGTGCGGTTCCTGGAAACGGTCGGGCTCGACGTGGTGTACGACGGCGAGCAGCAGCGCAGCGAGATGTACCAGTGGGCCGTGGCCCACGCCGAGGGGTTCGAGTGGCGGGGGTCCGTGCGTGCCTTCGACAACAAGTACTACTCGAAGGCCGCGGTCACCGGCCCGATCGGCCTGCGCGAGCCGTACCACAACGAGGAGTTCGCGTTCGTCCGCGACGTGGCCCGGGCCGAGTTGAAGGTGCCCATCACCGGGGCGTACACCATCGCGGACTGGTCCTTCGACGAGCGGTACTTCAGCGACAGGAGTCTGGGGACGCCGGGACGTGCCGAGGCCCGGCGGACGGCCCGGCGGGCCTTCATCCTCGACGTGGCTCGGGACCTGATCCGGCCCAATCTGGAGGCGCTGATCGGGCTGGGTGCGGGGTGGCTGCAGATCGACGAGCCTGGGGGCTCCACCGACCCGGCCGAGCTCGACCTGTTCGCCGAGTCCTTCAACGAGTCGGTCCGGGGGCTCGACGCGGTGTTCTCCACCCACCTGTGCTTCTCGGACTATGACCTGTTCTTCCCGGGGATCGAGGCCATGACCCAATGCCGGCAGTTCGCGGTTGGGTTCGCCAACTACGACTCCCGCGAGCTCGGCACCCGGGCCGAGGACCGACCGGGGTACCGGGTCCTGCCGAAGTTCCGGGATCTGCCGTACCGACCGGTCCTCGGGGTGGGCGTGCTCGACATCCACACCGACTTCGTGGAGCCGCCCGAGCTGGTCCGGGACCGCGTCCTCCACTCGGTCGAGGTGTTCGACGACCCCACCCGGATCCACGTGATCCCCGACTGCGGGCTCCGGACCAGGTCGTGGGAGGTGGCCTTCGCCAAGCTCCGGAGCCTCGTGAGCGGGGTCGAGCTGGCCAAGCGCGACCTCGGGCTGGGCTAAGGCCTTTCCGGCCGCCGCCGATCCATCCGACGAGGGCGCTCCGACCGAGTACCATTGACCCGAAGGAGGTGCGTGAGGCCGGGCCGAGGCCCGGCCGCTTTCCGCCGGTGGCCCAGAAGACGGTCGAGGAACGGGAGAGGGTGGTCATCCGGTTCGCCGGGGACTCCGGCGACGGGATGCAGCTCACCGGCGACCGGTTCACCAACGCCACCGCCCTGATCGGCAACGACCTGGCCACGCTGCCGGACTTCCCCGCCGAGATCAGAGCGCCGGCCGGGACCCTGCACGGCGTCTCGGCCTTCCAGATCCACTTCGCCTCCGACGACATCCTCACGCCGGGCGACCAGCCCAACGTGCTGGTGGCCATGAACCCGGCGGCGCTGAAGGTGAACATCGACGACCTGGCAAAGGGCGGTATCGTCATCGCCAACGAGGACGGGTTCACCGACCGCAACCTGGAGAAGGCCGGGTACGAGTCGAACCCGCTGACGGACGGCTCGCTCGAGGAGTACCAGCTGTACGCGGTCCCGATGACCACGATCACGGTCCGGGCCCTCGACGGGATCGCGGGGATCACCAAGAAGGAGGCCGAGCGGTCCAAGAACTTCTTCGCGCTGGGGCTCCTGTCGTGGATGTACGGCCGCCCCACCGACGTGACCGAGCGGTGGATCGAGCGCAAGTTCGCCAAGAAGGAAGCCATCCGGCACGCCAACCTGGCGGCCTTCCGGGCCGGCTACAACTTCGGGGAGACCACCGAGATCTTCGCGGTCCACTATGAGGTGAAGCCCGCGCCGGCAGAGCCGGGAACCTACCGGAACATCAACGGGGCCACGGCCACGGCATACGGCCTGGTGACGGCCAGCGTCCGCAGCGGGCTCCCGCTGTTCTACGCGTCGTATCCGATCACCCCGGCCTCGGAGTTGCTGCACGAGCTGTCGAAGCACAAGAACTTCGATGTGCGGACGTTCCAGGCCGAGGACGAGATCGCCGCGGCCAACATGGCGCTCGGCGCGGCCTTCGCCGGCCACCTCGGCGTGACCGGTACCAGCGGTCCTGGGCTCGACCTCAAATCCGAGACGATCGGGCTGGCGGTGACGCTCGAGCTCCCCCTGGTGATCGTGGATGTCCAGCGGGCCGGGCCGTCCACGGGCATGCCGACGAAGACAGAGGCCGCCGACCTGCTGCCGGCGATGTACGGGCGCCACGGCGAGGCGCCGTTGCCGATCGTGGCCGCCTACACCCCGTCGAACTGCTTCGAGGCGGCCCTCGAGGCGGCCCGGATCGCGGTGACGTACCGCACCCCGGTGATCCTGCTCACCGACACCTTCCTGGCGAACTCCTCGGAGCCGTGGCACCTGCCAGACATCGATTCCCTGCCCTCGATCGACCCGAACTTCGCGGAGCGCCCCAACATGGGGACAGAGTTCCTGCCGTATCTCCGGGATGAGAACCTGGCCCGGCCGTGGGCGGTGCCCGGCACCGAGGGGCTGGAGCACCGGATCGGGGGGCTGGAGAAGGAGGCCGACTCGACCGGGAACATCTCGTACGACCCGCAGAACCACCAATGGGCCACCGACCTCCGCGCGGCCAAGGTCCTGAAGGTCGCGGACGACATCCCGCCGCTCCGGGTCGACGACCCCAGCGGTGAGGCCGACATGCTGGTGCTGGGGTGGGGCTCGACGTACGGCGCCATCCGCGTGGCCGTGGACCGGGCCCGGGATCGAGGGAAGAAGGTGGCCAGGCTGCACCTGTACCACATGAACCCGCTGCCGAAGGACCTGGGCGACATCCTGCGGGGCTACCGCACGGTCCTGGTCCCGGAGATGAATACCGGCCAGCTGGTGAAGATGGTCCGGGCCGAGTACCTCGTTGACGCCCAGGTGTTCAGCAAGGTGCAGGGCCAGCCGATCTTCGCCGAGGAGCTCGAGGAAGAGATCATCCGGAGGATGGCGTGACCGAAGGGAACGGACAGCGAGGGAACGGCCAGGCCGGCGCCCCGATCGAGCTGTCGAAGAAGGACTTCATCAGCGACCAGGAGCCCCGGTGGTGCCCGGGGTGTGGCGACTACGCGATCCTGTCCACGGTCCAGGGCTTCCTGCCCGAGCTCGGGGTCCCGCCGCACAAGATGGTGTGGGTGGCCGGGATCGGCTGCTCGGGGCGGTTCGCCTACTACGTCGATACCTACGGCGTTCACGGCATCCACGGGCGGGCGCCGGCGCTGGCCACGGGCATCGCCACGGCCCGGCCCGATCTGACGGTGTGGGTGGTCACGGGCGACGGCGACGGGCTGTCGATCGGCGGGAACCACCTGATCCACGCGCTCCGGCGCAACGTGGACGTGAAGATCCTCCTGTTCAACAACCAGATCTACGGCCTGACCAAGGGCCAGTACTCGCCGACCAGCGAGGAGGGCAAGGTCACCAAGTCGACTCCGTTCGGCTCCCTCGACCACCCGTTCAACCCCGTCGCCCTGGCCATCGGGGCCGAGGCGGCCTTCGTGGCCCGGACGATCGACAACGACCGCCAGCACTTCACGGAGGTGCTCCGGGCCGCCGCCGCGCACACGGGCGCGGCGTTCATCGAGATCTACCAGAACTGCAACGTGTTCAACGACGGCGCCTTCGCGGCCGTGCGTGACAAGCAGCACGGCGCGCAGCGGAACCAGATCCGCCTCGAGCACGGGAAGCCGATCCGGTTCGGGGAGCAGGGGGAGAAGGGCGTGGTCCAGAAGCCCGACGGCAGCCTGGAGATCGTCGACGTCGAGGCCACCGGCGAGGATGCTCTCCTGGTCCACGACGCCCACCGGGAGAGCCCGGCCCTGGCGTTCTCCCTGGCCCAGCTGGCGCACCAGCCGACCGGGCCCACTCCCATCGGCATCTTCCGCGACGTCCGCCGTCCGGTCTACGGCGAGGCCATGGAGCGTCAGCTGGAGATGGCCGCCGACAAGCTCGGCCGAGGCGAGCTGGCGAAGCTCCTCCACGGCGGCGACACCTGGACCGTCGAGTAGTCGAAAACACGCCCTGACCTGCGGATTTTCCCGATTACGGCCGACGTTGTCCCCGTGTTAGAATCGCCTCTCGCAGGACCCCCCCGCCCGCACGACGAGCACGGGAGGGCTGGACATGGCCAAGGAAGCGCGGAACACGCCAGAGGGTGAGCACCGGGAACAGTCCGGACCTGAGGCCAAGACGTGTTCGGTCTGCGGGACGAAGCTGTCGTCCTACAACCCCGGGCCGAACTGCTGGCAGCACACGATCGGCTACCCCTGGCGGGGCCCCTCAGCCAAGCCCAGGTACGACTGACCGAACGCGGTGCCCTCGATCGACCCGGCGGTGATGCGCCGCCTGGTGGCCGGGTCCAGGGTCGCCCGGATGGCCACCCTCGACGCCGACGGGCGTCCGCACCTCGTCCCGCTGGTGTTCGCCATGGACGGCGACACGCTGTACTCCTCGGTCGACGAGAAACCGAAGACGACCCGGCAGGTCCGGCGGCTGGGGAACATCCGCGCCAACCCCGACCGGGTCACGGTCCTGATCGATCACTACGAGGACGACTGGCCCGCCGTGTGGTGGGTGCGGCTGCGGGGCACCGGCCGGGTCCTCGAGGAAGGCGCGGAACGCGAGCGCGCCCTGCGGCTGCTGGCCGAGAAGTACCCGCAGTACCGGGACATGCCGCCACAGGGCGCCGTGATCGCCCTCGGCGTCACCGAATGGCGGGGATGGTCGTGGCGGCCGCTACAAT
>DASQWG010000198.1:0-11050 GCA_035640375.1 Actinomycetota bacterium | reverse complement strand
CCGGTCCGCATAGCCGACCTTCTCCGGAGCGCCCACGCCCAGGGCCTCCGGGTGGTGTCCTGGTACCTCCCGGGCTTCGTCCGCCCCAAGCGAGACTTCCGGCGGTCGCTGGCGGCGATCCGGTTCCGGAGCCGAGACGGGCACCGGTTCGACTCGTTCGCCCTCGACATCGAGGCGATGGACGTCCGGGTGGGCGTCCGCAACCGCCGCGCGGTGGGCCTGTCCCGGCGGCTTCGCCGGCGGGTGGGGCCACGGTACGAACTCGGGGCGATCACACCGCCGTGGTTCTTCTCGTGGCGGCCGTTCCCCTACCGGGCGCTGAGTCGCCACTACGACGTGTTCCTCCCGATGAACTACTTCACGGTTCGGGGCGGGGGGCCCGGGGTCGCCCGCACCCACACTCGCCGGAACATCCGGCTGATCCGCCGCGCCACGGGAGATCCGTCGTTCCCGATCCACGACATCGGGGGCCTGGCCGAGGACCTGGGCGGCCGGGAGGTCCGGGCCGTGGTCCATACCGATCGGCGAAACGGCGTCCTCGGAACCAGCCTGTACGACGCGTTCACCTCGGGGCCGGCGGCGTGGCGCCAGCTCCGAAAGTTCTGAGGCCCGACATCTCCCGGCCGACCCGGTACCATCTTCGGCGTGTCGATCCCGGCCACCCGACTCCGGCTGCTGGCGGCCGTGCTGGCCGCGGCCGTGGCCTTCCCGCCCCTGGCGCCGCCGGCGGCAGCGGCCAGGGCGAAGCTTGGACCATACCGGGGGGTGGGGGCGTGGGTCGACATCTTCGACGACGCGGGATGGGACGACCCCGAGGGAACCGTGGCGGCCATCGCCGCCACGGGCGCCCGGACCCTGTACCTGGAGACCTGCAACTACAAGTGCAAGAAGGAGCTGTTCCGCCCGGGGATCATGTCGCGGTGGGTGGACGCGGCCCACGCGAACGGGCTCCGGATCGTGGCATGGTACCTGCCCGACTTCGACGACCTCCACCGCGACCGGAAGCGCTCGGTGGCGGCGATCCAGTTTCGGAGCGACACCGGGCAGCGCTTCGACGGATTCGCCCTCGACATCGAGGCGCGCATCGTGAACCCTGTGGACCGCCGAAACGCCCGCATCGTGGAGCTGTCGAAGCGGATCCGGAAGGCCGCCGGCGCTCGGTACCCGCTCGGCGCCATCACCCCGCCGTGGTTCTACGAGTGGGGCGGATCGTTCCCCTACGCCGAGCTCGACCGGTGGTACGACGTGTTCGTCCCCATGATCTACTTCGGGGCCCGGTCCTCCGGGGCGAAGGCCGCCCGCCGCCACCTGGCCCGCAACGTCGAGCAGATCGTGGAGGGCACCGGCGATCCCTCCACGCGGATCCACGCCATCGGCGGGATCGCGGACGAACTGAACGAGAAGGAGGTCCGGGCGTTCACCGCGGCCGCGCGGAACCGTGGGGCCGTCGGCGTCAGCCTGTACGACCACTTCACGTCGAGGGCTGAAGACTACCAGGCCCTCGCCGCGTTCCGCCGCTGAGCCTGGCGACCCGAACGGCCCTCGCTTTAGGGTTGTCGACGTGAGCGAGCCACGTCCAGCCGAACGACGCGTGCTCCGACGCAGCAGGGCCGACCGGGTCATCGCGGGGGTGTGCGGCGGGCTGGGACGCTACCTGGGGATCGAGCCGGTGATGCTCCGGATCGCCTTCGTGCTCCTCCTGGTCACCGGAGGGGCGGGCTTCCTCCTGTACCTGGTGGCGTGGATCGCCATCCCCGAGGAGGCCGAGGGTGAGGACCTCGGCCCCGCGCCCGAGCGCCGGGGCGATCTGTGGTGGTTCGTCGGCGTGGGCCTGATCGCGCTGGGAGGCGTCCTCCTGATCGACCGGCTGGTTCCGTGGTTCGATCGCGTCATCGCGCCGCTGATCCTGGTGGCCATCGGGGTGGCGGTGCTGTACCGGGGAACCCGCCGGTGAGCGAGCCGGCGGCTCCGCCGCCGGAGCGGGCCCGCGGGTCGCTGGCCGGGATCGCGTTCGGGGCCCTCCTGATCCTGGCGGGGGGCGCCTGGCTCCTCCATACCCTCGATGTCGTCGAGGTCTCGGTCGAGGTCGTCGTCCCGGCCGCGCTGATCGTCCTCGGCATCCTGCTGCTCGCCGCGGCCCGGCGAGGCCGGCAGGGCGGCCTGATCACCCTCGGCGTCATCCTCACGGTGCTGTCGGCGCTCGTGGCCTCGACCGACCTGACCGGAGGGGTGGGCGACCGGCGGGTGGCGCTGAGCGGGACCGAGCCGGTCCGGGATCAGGAGCTCGGGATCGGACAGCTCGTGGTGGACCTGTCAGATCTGGCGCCCCGCGGACCGGTGTCGCTCTCGGCCGAGGTCAGCATCGGCGAGCTGCGGGTGGACCTCCCTCCCAACCTCCCGGTCCGGGTGGAAGCCACGTCCGGGATCGGACAGGTCGACGTGTTCGAGGAGGCGGATGGCGGGTTCGGTTCGGAGCTCGACCATGTTGACGATGGGTTCGAGGGGGCCGCCGCCTCGCTCGACCTGCAGCTGTCGGTGGGGATCGGGCAGGTGACGGTCACGCGATGATCGACCGGGTCAACGTCGGCGCCGGAGCCTTCTTCGTGCTGGCGGGACTGGTGTTCCTGCTCGACGGCCTCGAGGTCATCTCGGTGGGGACCGTGTGGCTGTGGCCGCTCCTGCTGATCGCGGCGGGCGTGGCTCTGGTCCTGGCCGGACGGCGAGGCCCGCGGCCCTAGCGCGCCGGGCCGAACGGCTCGAACCCGGCCTTCACCAGCAGCGCCCGAGCCTCGCGCTCGTCCATCCCTCGACCCACCAGCTCGGCCAGGAGGCGAGCCGGGGCGGTCTGCCGTCCGCACCTCGGGCAGTAGGCGAAGTGCGGCTCGAGGGAGGCCTCGCACCACGGGCAGGACCGGACGTCCACGCCCGGGGCGGCGTTCAGCCCGGTATCGGCGAGGGCGTCGACGTAGCCCTTGGCGTAGTCCCACAGGAGGTAGTCCTCCTCCTTGGGCTCGAAGGCCGGCTCGTGCATGCGGGGCTCGCCGGTGGTGAGCATGTGCTCCAGGCTTTCCTGCAGCAGCTCCCAGCCGTAGTAGTGATCGGACCCGCAGTCCGGGCACGCGATCACCACGCCCTTGGTTCCCTGCGGCTCGAACACCCCCCGCATGGCCTCGAGGTCCTCAAGGTCCGCCTGGATGTTGTCCCGTTCCTCGCCCTCCAGCGGCTCCGGTCGGTCCTCCTCCGCCATCAGTCCTCCAGGTCGAAGGTTCGGAATGCCTCGGCGTACTCCGTCTCCGAGCCCTTGGCGATGGCCCGTGCCCACTGGCGGATCTTCCCGTCGACGTCGAAGTCGCCCATGTTGGCGATCTGGCTGGTGTGTGCCTGCACCGCCTCGATCTTCCGGTCGATGGTGCTCCCGATGTCGATCTTCGTGTCGGCCTCGCGGTGCTCGGTCGACAGCCACAGGGCGGGGACCGTGAACGGCTCGAGGCCCTCCTCGACCAGCTCGGGGAACTGCGGGCGCGTCGGCGCGTCGCAGGCCACCACCGCCAGCACGGCCTCGCCGACGGCTCGGTGATCGGGGTGGTTGATGTAGGAGCGGCCGGACCACAGCGTCGATGGGTCGGGGGCCACGATCACGTCGGGCCGAACCCTGCGCACCTCTCGGGTCACCGCCTTCCGCAGCTCGAGGTCGGGCCGGAGGGCGCCGTCGACGAAGCCGAGGAACCGCACTTCCTTCACCCCCAGGACGTCGGCGGCGGCCCGCAGCTCGTCCGCGCGAACGGCCGCGATCTCCTCACGCCCGCGGTCGGGGCCGTTCCACCCGGCGGAACCGTCGGTGGCGCACGCGTAATCGACCTCGGTCCCGGCGTCCGCCCACCGCGCGATCGTCCCGCCGCACAGGAACTCGGCGTCGTCGGGATGGGCGAAGACCACCAAGGCCCGCTCGAAATCCATGCCGTCTAGGGTATCGCGCGCCGCAGCATCAACCGCCTGGGGGGATCGGTCCAAACTCGACCGGACCGACGGCCCTACCGCTCGTGCTTGATGTCGGTCCCGCCGAGGACCGTGAGGGCGTCGACCCGAAGCTCGGTGCCCTCCCCGCCCTCGGTCTTGTTGTCGATGCCACCGAGGATCGGCGTGCCGCTGGTGGTCACCCGCCACCCTCGGGGCACCAGGATCTCCACGCCGCCGAAGATCGCGGTGACGTCCAGCGCCGCGCCCTCGGGATGCAGACGGGCGTTCCGGAGGTCGATCGTCACGCCGCCGAACAGCGCGGTGGCCGAGCCACCCCGAAACGCGCTCGACCGGCTGACGACCTCGTGCCCGCCGAACACCGCCGTGGCCCGGACCACGTCATCCGTCGATCCCTCCTCCTTGCGCACCTCCGGGCCGCGGCCGTGACGAACCAGGATCGCCACCCCGACGGCGATCAGGAGCGCCGGCCACAGCAGTGCGAACACCGACCCGGTCACCACGTCGGTGGTGAACAAGAGGAGCACCACCCCGATCCCGATCACGATGCCCGGGCCGAGGAGTGAGCGCGGTTGGTCGAAGAGCTGCACGACCCCCAGGGCGATGATGGACACCGGCCACCAGTCACGGATCGTCTCGCCGGCCTCGAGGACCCCGGCGCGGTCGAGCAGGAACACCACGCCCAGGGCGATCAAGGCCAGGCCGATCAGGATGCGACCCGGCTTCACCGGGCCGCTCCGAACCGGAACAGCACGCCGGCGATGGCGAAGGACGCCAGCACCCACGCGCCCAGCAGCAGCAGCTGCGACCCGGCCTCGCTGATCGGCAGCCCCTCGACCGACACGGTCCGGAGCGCCTCGATCAGTGGTGTGAGCGGGAGGAAGGCAACCACCGACTGGAGGACACGTGGGAGCGTGTCGGTGGGGAAGAACACCCCCGACAGGAACATCATCGGCAGGGCCACGGCGCTGGCCACGCCCTGGGCGGCATCGGGGTTCGCCACTCGCCCGGCGATGGCGAAACCGATGTTCAGGAAGATCAGGTTCGCCACGGTGACCAGGACGAAGATCCACAGCACGTTCCCGTAGACCGTGGCCCCGAACACGAACACGCCCACGGCCAGGATCAACGCCGCCTGGACGACCGCCAGCGCCAGACGGGCCAGGACCTGGGCGGCCAGGAACCGCGACGGCGGAAGCGGCGTGGCCAGGATCCGCTTCAGGATCCGCTTCTCCCGGTACTGGGCGATGGCGATCGACATCCCGGTGATCGAGAAGTTCATCACGCCCATGGCCACCAGCCCGGGGAGCAGGAAGTCGTAGTAGTCCACCGTCTTGCCGGCCACCCCTTCCGCGTCGATCGTGACCGGTGGGCTGGTCACGCCAGCGAGCCGGAGGTTCAGCCCGTTCACCACGCGATCCACGGCGCCGAGGGCGAACTGGTTCACGTCGGCGTTCGACTCGTTGTACAGGAGCTCGATGCTGGTGCGTGGCGCTGGGTCACCCGGCACGGCCGGTGCGTCCGGCACCGACAGCACCACGTCCACCTCGCCGTCCTCCAGACGTGCCCGGGCCTGCTGGAGCTCATCCCCGCGCTCGACCGTGAACGACTCCGTCCGGCCCAGGCCGTCGGCCAGCGCCTCCGACACCGGCGAGCCCGATCCACCCACGATCTCGAACGTGGCCTCCGGGCTGTCGGTGAAGTCGAATAGGCCGAACACCACCGCGAAGATCACCGGAAAGGCCAACGCCCAGAACAGCGACTGCCGGTCCCGGTACAGCATCTTCAGGCTCGCCAGCGTGAGCTTCCCCATCTCCCTCACTCCCTCAAGCTGTGCCCGGTCAGCGAGAGGAACACGTCCTCCAGCGTGGCCGGGAGCACCCGGACGTCCTCGACCGTCACCCCGCGGTCCTCGGCCCACGTGACGAAGGCCGGCAGCGTCACCTGGGCGCGGGAGACCCGCAGCTCCCAGCGTGGCGCGCCGTTCGTCGAGGCGACCACATCGGCCACCCCGGGCAGCCCTCGGAGCTCGGCGTCGTCGACGGGGTCGCCGGTGGCGAACAGGATCCGGTACGCCACGGGGAGCTGATGGATCAGGCCGATCGGCGTGTCGAGGGCCCGGATCCGGCCCTGGTCGATGATGGCCACCCGGTCGCACAGGATCTCGGCTTCCTCCATGTAGTGGGTGGTGAGGACCACGGTCTTGCCCTCCTCGCGATTGATCCAGGAGATGAAGTCCCACAGGTTGCGTCGAGCCTGTGGGTCGAGCCCCGTGGTGGGCTCGTCGAGGAACACCACTTCGGGATCGTTCACCATCGAGGCCACGATCGAGAACCGCTGGGCCTGACCGCCGGACAGCTCCTTGACCAGGGCTCGGCGCTTCGACTCCAAGCCGACCTTGTCGAGCAACACGCCCGGGGCGACCCGGCGCGGGTAGAAGGAGCCGAACAGGTCGAGGATCTCTTCGAGCGTAAGGAAGTCGAAGTACGCCCCGGCCTGAAGCTGCACGCCGATCCGTTCCTTCATCCGAGCCTGGTCGGCGTGTGAATCCATGCCAAGGACCGCCGTCCGGCCGCCGGTGGGTGCCTGGAGCCCCTCGATGATCTCCAGCGTGGTGGTCTTGCCGGCACCATTGGGCCCCAGGAAGCCGAACACCTCGCCACGGCGGACGTCGAAGCTCACCCCATCCACGGCGGTCAGCGTCCCGCCGCCGGGCGCCGGGAACACCTTGGTCAGGTTCTCGACCTCGACCGCTCGCTCGCCGGTTGCTGCCGGGTCCCTCGTCACGTCGCTCCCTCCCTGGCAACCTCCCGAAGGACCTCGTCGATCCATCTGATCGTGGCCCGGGCGTGCTGGAGGCCGGCCCGCAGCACGAAGTAGGGAAACGCCGCCTCCGGGTCGTCGCGGATCTGCCGGTCCAGCTCGCGGAGCGTGCCGAGGTGCGCCTCGGCCTGGGCCCGGTACTCCCGCATCCGCCGGACGAACATCCCGCGGTCCATCAGGTGGCCGAAGAACACCTTCACCAGGAAGGGGCTCTTGAACGATTCGGGCTCCTCGTCCGGCCGCTCCAGCCAGCTCTGCAACTCCTCGACCCCGCGCTCGGTGATCCGATACACCCGTTTGTCGGGCCGGTCCCGCTGTTCGATCTCCCGCTCGGTGGCGAAGCCCAGGTCCACCAGCCGGCGCAGCTCCCCGTAGATCTGGCTCTTGGCCGGGGACCAGAAGAACCCCACCGACCGGCCGGCGAGCTTGGTCAGGTCGTATCCCGACATCTCGCCGAACGTGAGCAGGCCGAGGATGGCGAAGGTGGTGGTCGGAAGTCCACGGCCCGTGCCGGGGCCCTCCTCGATGGTTTCATTCGTACTAGTCTGACTCATACTAGTTCGCCTCGAACCATATAAGGAGCCTCGCGCTCCTGTCAAGGCCCGAACCGGCATGGGGTCCGGCGAACGACCCACCGCAAGGGCCCCGATCACCCCACCCGAGCGATGGCCCGGACTGACTATGCAGCCGCCGCCTCTTCGGGACCGATACACATGACAGTCCATGACCACACCCGATCGCGCGGCCCCTGCGCTCGAGCCGGACCACGACCAGCCGGACCCGGCCGCGTCGACGTTCGCCCCCGGCATCGACCATGCCGATCCATTCCGAGACGCCTTCGAGCACGCCGTCGTCCCGATGGCTCTGATCGCGCCGGACGGCAAGCATCTCCGGGTGAACCGGGCCATGTGCGAGTTGGCCGGTCGGCCCGCCCAGGACCTCGTGGGCGGCTCGTGGCAGGTGGTGACCCATCCGGTCGACATCGACGTGCTGCTCGAGCACGAGCGGGCAGCGCTGGACGGCGGTCCGATCGCCTTCCGCTTCGAGACGCGGCTGGTCCGGCCGGATGGGGATGTCGTTTGGACCGTCCAGAGCCGTGTCCTCACGCGGGACCGCCAGGGCCAGCCCCTCTACTTCGTTGCTCAGCTCGAGGACATCACCGAGCGGAAGCGGATGGAGGCGGCCCTCCGGGAGCGGGAACGGTTCAGCCGCGACGTCCTCGACTCGCTGGTGGCCCCCACCGCCGTGCTCGATGCAGACGGCACCATCCTGGCCGTCAACCGGGCGTGGCTGCGGTTCGGCGAGGACGCCGGGGCGGATCCCAAGGCCACGGGGGCGGGCGCGAACTACCTCGAGGTGTGCGAGCGCTCGGGGACCGTGGAGGCGCTCGCCGCCGCGGAGGGGATCCGGGCGATCCTCGGTGGGGCCCGCGGGGGGTTCGACATGGATTATCCCTGCCACCCGCCGGGCGAGGAGGGATGGTTCAGCCTCCGCGTCACGCCGCTCTCAGGGGTGGATCACGGTGCGGTCGTGTGCCACATGGACATCACCGACCGCAAACGGTTCGAGACCCAGCTGATCGAGCAATCGGTGGTCGACCCGCTGACCGGACTCCCGAACCGCCGCTCGTTCGTCGAGCGACTGAGGGAGGCGCGGGTCGGTCCGGGCGGCCGCCACCTGGCGGTCCTGTTCCTGGACCTCGACCGGTTCAAGGTTGTCAACGACAGCCTGGGCCATCAGGCGGGGGACCGGCTGCTGGTGGCGGTGGGGGCCCGGCTGCAGGAGGCGATCCGCCCGACCGACCTCGTGGCCACGTTCGGTGGCGACGAGTTCGCGGTGCTGTGCCGGGGCGTCCGAGGCGAAGCCCAGGCCGTGGCGATCGCGGAGCGGCTGGCCCAGGCCGTGTCCGAGCCGTTCACCGTGGAGGGCGACGACGTCTACATCACCGCATCCACCGGCATCGCGCTGGCTGCCGAGGGACTGTCACCCGACGACCTGCTGCGGGCCGCGGACACCGCGATGTATCGAGCCAAGCGATGGGCCCGACCGCACCAGGTGTTCGACGAGGCGATGCGGGTGCGTTCGGCGGAGCGCCTGTCCATGGAGAGCGCGCTCCATCGCGCACTCGAGCGCAGCGAGTTCCGCCTGCACTACCAGCCTGCGGTGGCGATCTCGGACGGCAGCGTGGTGGGCGTCGAGGCCCTGCTCCGGTGGGAGCATCCGGAGCGTGGACTGGTCCTACCGGCCGAGTTCATCCCGGTGGCCGAGGAGAGCGGGCTGATCGTCCCGATCGGTCGGTGGGTGCTGGAGGAGGCGTGTCGCCAGGCGGACCGGTGGCGTCGGTTCGGACGGGAGACGTGGCTCTCACTGAACCTCTCGGCCCACCAGCTGACTGCCCCCGGGCTGGTGGACGAGGTCCGGACCGCCCTGCAGACGACCGCGACCGATCCGGCCCGGCTCCATCTCGAGATCACCGAGAGCGCGCTGATGGCCGACACGGAGGGTGCCGCCCGGGTGATCCGATCCCTCAAGGAGCTGGGGGTCCGGGTGTCGATCGACGACTTCGGCACCGGCTACTCCTCGCTGGCGCACCTGAAGCGACTGGCGGTCGATACCCTGAAGATCGACCGGTCGTTCGTCGACGGACTGGGCCGGGAGCCCGAGGACACCGCGATCGTGATGGCGGTCCTCGGGATGGCCCATTCGCTGGGACTCTCGGTGGTGGCCGAGGGCGTGGAGACGGAGGAGCAAGCAGAGGCGCTGCGCGACCTCGGATGCACCACGGCCCAGGGATTCCTCTTCGCCCGGCCCGAGCCGGCGGAGGCGGTGAGCCGGCTCCTGGCCGGCCGGTCCGCCTAGCCCTCGTCGAGCAGCCGCACGGACCGCAACTGGGCCTCGGTCCGCTCGATCTGTGACGCCACCCACGCCGGCTCCTGGGGGCCGACCGAGTCCTCGCGTGGGAACAGGAACGTGTTGAGGTGCTCGTCGGAGCCGACCTGGAGTCCCAGCGCCGCCGCGTACTCAGCGATGGCGAACTCCCAGGTGAAGAGGGCGGTGCCGTCCTCCCTGGCCTGGAGCCAGTAGGTGAGGTACGGGCCGGTGCGGCGAACGAAGTGCCGGACGCCGCGGTTCTCGCGGTCGAGAGTGAAGCCGAACCGGGTCAGCGACTCCTCGAAGGTCGTCCCGGGTGCCCGATCAGCCCCCATGCGCCTTGCCGTTGCCGGGCGGAGCGGGCGCCGCTGGGGGGCCGGCGGCGCCTTTGGCCTTCCCCTTCGCCGCTCCGGCCGGGCCACTCTCCTGTCGGTCCTTCTCGTGCCCCGTCCCATTCCCCTGACCGGGGCCGTCGCCATCCATCTTCTGGTGGCCCTTGCCGCTCTTCTTCTCGTGGCCCTTGCCCTGGCCCCCGCCGGCCGCTTCGCCCTTGCCCTCGGCGGCGGCTTCGTCGTCCCCGTCGCCGCCCTTCTGGGCGCCCTGGGCGCCGCCCTTCGGCTCGGCCTCGGCCTCGTCGTTGTCGTCGCCGGCGAACTCGTTGCCGGGTGGTTCGATCTCCCCCTCGTCGCCGCCGTCCTTCTGGCCGCCGACCTGCCCCTGGCCGTCGACGGTTCCTTCCCCTTCGTCCCCGCCTGCATCCCCGGACTGATCCACCGGGCCCTCGAACACGGCGGGTAGCGCCGGCTCCGAGACGATTGGAGGGGCCGGCGGGGACGGCGTGGGCTGGACGGCACCACCGCCGGGCTCCCCGCCGCCCGGAGGAGCCTCGACCCGTGGCCCTTCCACGCCTCGCGCCAGCGGCGTGCGGGGAGGGACCACCGGCGAGCCAGGGAGGCCCCCGCTGCCGATCAGGGCCAGGGCTGCCAGCGAGCCCAGCAGGAGGAAGGAGAGCAGCGCGGCGATGAGGGCCTGGAGCCGCCCGGTGGTCCTGGCCGGCCCGGTGGCAAAGGTGGACGCGCCGGCGGTGGCCGCCGGCGAGGCGCCGGAGAGGGTCCCTTCGGGTCCGATCCGCCGCAATCGGAGAGGCCTGGCCTCTCCGAACGGGTACCGCCCGGTGGGCGGGGAAGATCCTTCGTTCCGGCGGAGGTCTCGGTACGGGTCAGTCACCGATCACGCCGCCTCGTCGCATCGAGAGACTTTACCCTCTCCTGGCTCCACGTTCCAACTCTACGGCGTCTCGGGCCAGACGAACGATCTCGGCGACCTCTCCCGGCGGCGGCGAGGGATCGGCGTCCGCCGGCCCGGCCCGGGCGCGGGCCAG
>DASQWG010000197.1:0-2207 GCA_035640375.1 Actinomycetota bacterium | reverse complement strand
GGCGAGGGTCGGTCCTCCCGGGTGAGCGCCCGTTCCAGCGCGGCGATCACGGCCCGCTCTTCCTCGGGGGTGAGGTCGGGGGGGAGCTCGTAGCGCGGCATGGCTCAGAGCGGGATGTTGCCGTGCTTCCGGGCCGGCACGGCCTCGCGCTTCGTTCGGAGCATCCGGAGGGCCCGGATGAGCCGGATCCGGGTCTCGGACGGCTCGATGACATCATCGACGTACCCTCGCTCGGCGGCGAGGTACGGGGTGTTGAACCGCTCCTCGTACTGGCCGATGAGCTCCTTTCGCCGCGCCTCCGGGTCGTCGGCCTCCTTCAGCTCGCGCCGGTGGACGATGTTCACCGCGCCCTCCGGCCCCATCACCGCGATCTCCGCCGTGGGCCAGGCGAACGAGACGTCGCCGCGGACGTGCTTGGAGTTCATCACCACGTAGGCGCCGCCGTACGCCTTCCTGGTGATCACGGTGACGCGGGGGACGGTGGCCTCGGTGAACGCGTACAGGAGCTTGGCCCCCCGGCGGATGATCCCGCCGTATTCCTGGCCGGCGCCGGGAAGGAACCCTGGCACGTCCTCGAACACGACCAGCGGTACGTTGAACGCGTCGCAGAACCGCACGAACCGCGCCGCCTTCTCGCTCGACTCGATGTCGAGCGTCCCGGCCAGGACCTTCGGCTGGTTCGCCACGATCCCCACGCTCCGGCCGTCCATGCGGGCGAACCCGATCACGATGTTCATGGCCCACAACGGGAACACCTCGAGGAACTCGCCGTCGTCGACCACCGCGGTGATCACGTCCTTGACGTCATAGGGCTCGCGGGGCGAGTCGGGGATCACCGAGTCGAGCTCGGGGACCTGCCGTTCGGGATCATCCGTCGGGGCGAACGCCGGGGGGTCCTCCATGTTGTTCGGGGGGAGGAACGACAAGAGGTATCGGACCTGGCGGAGGCAGTCCTCCTCGTCCTCGGCGATGAATGAGGCCAGTCCGGAGCGGCTGGCGTGCGTCTGGGCCCCCCCGAGCTCCTCGAACGTGATCTCTTCGCCGGTCACGGTCTTGATGACGTCCGGACCGGTGATGAACATGTGGGCGGTCTCCTTGATCATGAAGATGAAGTCGGTGATGGCGGGGGAGTACACGGCGCCGCCCGCACAGGGGCCCAGGACCACGCTGATCTGCGGGATCACCCCCGAGTTGCGAACGTTGCGGTCGAAGATGTAGCCGTAACCGGCCAGCGAGGTGGCGCCCTCCTGGATCCGTGCGCCGCCCGAGTCGTTCAGCCCGATGACCGGCGCGCCGGCCGCCGCGGCCAGGTCCATGACCTTGCAGATCTTCTCGGCCATGACCTCGCCGAGCGATCCGCCCATCACCGTGAAGTCCTGCGAGTACACGAACACGGTGCGTCCGTCGACCGTCCCCCATCCCGTCACCACGGCGTCCGTGTACGGACGGTTCCGCTCCATGCCGAAGCCGTGGGCCCTGTGGCGGGCCAGCATGTCGGTCTCGACGAACGAGCCGGGATCAAGCAGCAGGTCGAGGCGCTCCCGGGCGGTCAGCTTGCCCCGAGCGTGCTGACGCTCGATGGCCTCGGTCCCGCCGGCGACCCGCGCCTCCTCCTTCCGCCGACGGAGCTCCTCGATCCGGGCCTGTTCGACCCCCGGCGTGCCGTCCTCGGGTTCCGCGACCCTGGCCATCGCCAGCGAGTCTAGCCGAGCGTGCTCCCGCGGGCCCTTCCGTGACCGTGTCACCCCTGGGGGCTACGCTCCGACCGATGGAGCTCACGCCCGTGCAGGAGCGGACTCGCCTCGAGGTGATGGGAGGCGGCGTTGAGCGCCCCGTCTTCCCCAAGGGCCTGGCCGAGGAGCTTCGGGGGGAGCTGGAGCGCCGGGTGGCGCCCGCGGCCGAGGCCCTCGGAGAGGGCGAGTCGCTCTGGCTCACCAAGGCGAAGCTGACGAACATCCATCAGCGGTGCGAGGGCCTGTTCCTGGCCAACGAGCTCGACGAGGGCGTGTTCACGTACGGCTTCCAGCTGGCGGTGGGGAACGTCGTCCACAAGGCCGTAGAGTTCGGGGTCTACGCGAGCGACATGGCCGACGCCGAGCTCGCGGGCCGTTCCCTCGAGCGGCTCGAATCGGGTGATGATGCCTTCGCCGCATACCTCGGCCTGCTCGACCCGGTCGAGCGGGCCGAGCTGGTTGGGGAGGCTACCC
>DASQWG010000196.1:0-3658 GCA_035640375.1 Actinomycetota bacterium | reverse complement strand
CGCCGTCACGAACCGGTTGGTCACGCTTCCAGGGTGCCTGCCGAAGCTCAGGCGGAGATGAGCGCCGAATGAAGGTTCCTTCAGGAGTCCATCCACGGGCCCACTCCACTGATCCGCTCGGAGGTGATCCGGGTCACGAAGCCCGGCGGTGGGTTGGGGAGCTGCGGGAACACGGTGTCGGGCCCCAGGTACGTCCGGGCCAGGCGCTGGAGGAGCTCCGGTGCGCCGCCCTCGGTCACCCGAGCGAGGCCCTCCACGACCAGGTATTCCAGCAGGCCGTAGGGGTTGCGCTTCGTCGTCTGGACCAGGACGACCACCCTCGGGTCGCGTCGGATGTTCCGGAGCTTCCGCTGGTCGGGGAGGGTGCCGATCACGATCTCGTCGTCTTCCAGGCCCACCCAGGCCATGGTCACGTTGGGGCTCCCGTCGGCATTGAGGGTCACCAGCGCCGCCACGTCGTCACCTTCGAGCACCGCTCGGGCGGCCGGGGGGAGTCGCATGGTCCAAGCCTACCGGCGGTCTGGGCCGGCGCCAGTTGGCAGAATAGGGCCGTGACGGGGACCCGCACGGAGACCGACAGCATGGGGCCGATCGAGGTCCCCGAGGACCGGTACTGGGGAGCGCAGACCCAGCGGTCCCTGCACCACTTCTCGATCGGCGACGACCGGATGCCGGTGGACATCGTCCGGGCCATGGGCATCCTCAAGAAGGCCTGCGCCCTGGTGAACGGGGAGCTCGACAGGCTCCCCAAGGAGAAGGCCGATCTGATCGTGGCCGCCGCGGAGGAGGTCATCGAGGGTGGCCTCGACGACCACTTCCCGCTGTTCGTCTGGCAGACAGGCTCGGGCACCCAGACGAACATGAATGCGAACGAGGTCATCGCCAACCGGGCCAACGAGATCGCCGGGGGAGCGCTGGGCTCCAAGATCCCCATCCACCCCAACGACCACGTCAACATGTCCCAGTCGTCGAACGACACGTTCCCCACCGCGATGCACATCGCGGCGGCCCGGGCCATCAACGAGGCGCTGCTCCCGTCCGTGGAGGAGCTCCGCGATGCGCTTCAGACCAGGGCCGATGAGTTCGCGGACATCGTGAAGATCGGCCGCACCCATCTCCAGGACGCGGTCCCGCTGACGCTGGGGCAGGAGTTCGGCGGGTACGCTGCCCAGCTCGACGACGACCTCCGGCGGATCGAGGAATCGCTCCACGGGCTCTACGAGCTGGCGATCGGGGGCACCGCGGTGGGAACGGGGCTGAACTCGCCCCGCGGCTTCGGGAGGAAGGTGTCGGAGAGGATCGCCGAGATGACGGGCCTGCCGTTCGTGGCTGCGGGGAATCCCTTCGCCGCCCTGGCCGCTCACGACGCCCTGGTCCATGCGCACGGAGCGATCCGAACGCTCGCGGTCTCGCTGATGAAGGTCGCCAACGACGTCCGCTGGTTGGCTTCGGGGCCGAGGTCGGGCCTCGGCGAGCTGCAGCTGCCGGAGAACGAGCCGGGGTCGTCGATCATGCCAGGCAAGGTGAACCCCACGCAGGCCGAGGCCTTGACCATGGTGTGCGCTCAGGTGTTCGGGAACGACGTGGCGGTGACCGTGGCCGGCTCGCAGGGGAACCTCGAGCTGAACGTGTTCAAGCCGGTGATGATCCGCAACGTCCTGCACTCCACCCGGATCCTGGCCGACGCGTGCCGCACGTTCCGGGAGTTCTGCGTCGAGGGCCTGAAACCGAACCGCGAGCGAATCGCCGAGCTCGTGGACCGCTCGCTGATGCTCGTGACCGCGCTCAGCCCGCACATCGGGTACGACAAGGCCGCCGAGATCGCGAAGAAGGCCCACCGCGAGGGCCTCACGCTGAAGGAAGCCGCCCTGCAGCTCGGCTTCGTCACCGAGACGGAGTTCGACGATTGGGTCCGGCCGGAGCGGATGGTCGGGCCCGATGCTTGAGCGCCCGGTCTGAGTGACCTCCTACGAGCTCCCACTCCGGGGCCCGGCGGGCGAGCCGGTGGACCTTCGCCGAACGCTGGCGTCGCACGGGACGGCCTCGCTCCCGCCGATGCTGCTCGACGAGGCTGCCGGCACGCTGGAGGTCACGGTTCCGGTGCCCGGCGGCGGGCCTCGCACCGTCTTCATCGCTGCCGGGGGGCCCGGCCGGGTCCGGATCGAGGTTCGAGGGCGGGCTCCGGGCTCCCGCACCATCGCCTCGCTCACCGAGACCGTGCGCCGCATCCTCAACCTCGACGAGGATCTCTCGGCGTTCTACTCGGTCGCCGCGACCGACCCGGACCTCGCCTGGGTGACCTCGGGCGCCGGCCGGATGGTCCACGCCCCCACCGTGTTCGAGGACGTGGTGAAGACCGTGTGCACCACGAACTGCTCGTGGTCGCTGACCACGAGGATGGTCACGGCCCTGGTCGAGCATCTCGGGGAGCCGGCCGCCGGCGCCCGGCCCCACGGATGGCGAGGCAAGGCCTTCCCCACGCCGGCCGCGATGGCTTCGGCCGATGCGGCGTTCTACCGGGACGTGGCTCGGGCGGGGTATCGCGGGCCGTACCTGCGGTCCCTGGCGCGGATGGTTGCGGACGTGGAGATCGATCTCGAAGCGCTGCGCGACCCGGCCCTGCCCGACGAGGACGTGGAGGAACGACTGCTGGCGCTCCCGGGGCTGGGTCCGTACGCCGCCGCCCACGTCATGCTGACCCTGGGCCGGTACGGGAAGCTCATCCTCGACTCGTGGACCAGACCGACGTACGCGCGGCTCCGCCGGTCCCGCCGACCGGTCTCGGACGTCGGCATCGCCCGCCGGTTCCGACAGTACGGGCCGCACGCCGGCCTGGCCTTCTGGTGCTATCTCACCCGGGACTGGGTCGCCGCAGACTGAGGCGCTCGGTTTGGGGTGTTCGTCCCATGGGTAACCAAGCACCGCGAAGGAGGGACCATGACGCACGGACACACCCACGAGCCTGAACCGGAGAGCGGCGGAGGCCTGACCGGCTACGCGATCGCCAAGTACGGCTTCATCCTGCTGATCGTTATCGTCGTCCTCTGGTTCGTCGCCAACTACTTCCTCGGCGAGTAGCCCTCACCCGAGGAGCACGCCGACCGCCTCGGCCGCCTCGCGCACCGCGGGGTGGTCGAGCGTGAGCGGTTCGGGCTCCCCGACGACCTCGAGCCGCCCCGCCACGCGCTCCTCGAACAGGGTGACGTTGATCCACGACGCCTCGATCGTCGACCACCACTCGAACCCCGTCACTCCCTCCTCGTAGAGCCGCAGGGCAACCCGCTGGGTGCGGTCCCGGTTCCGGGTCGCCACGCCCGATGGCCGGAGCTCTCGGGCCACCAGGCTCCTGGGATCGTCCAGATCCAGGAGCTCCCCGACGGCCGACTCGTCAATGGCGACGAGGCGGCTCGGGGCGCCCTCTCGGAACAGGGGCTGGGAAGGAAGGGCACGAGCCGCGTAGTCCCGCAAGATCTCGGCGACCGGAGAAGCGGGGACGCGGCTCACGTAGAAGGCGCCGTAGACGTCGGGATTGTCGTGCCGGCCACCGCCCTGATCGAATCGGGGGACGTACAGCGGCCCTCCCGGTTCCCGGGACGTGGCGTCCGGAGCCCACGGGAACCATCGGTACAGCACGTTAGTGGAAGGAGCCGGCCTTGTG
>DASQWG010000195.1:0-3024 GCA_035640375.1 Actinomycetota bacterium | reverse complement strand
GCCACGTCGCGATACGTCCCCACCAGCATCAGGGCGGCGTCCCGCATCTGGGCGGCCTGGAAGCGCAGCAGCAGGAGCGAGGGGACGTCGGCCGCATGGAGGTCGTCCAGGACCACGACGAGGGGCCGATCCGAAGCAGCCCCCAGGAGGAACCGGGTCAGGGAATCGAACAGGCGGAAACGGGCGGCGTCCGGGTCCCCCGTCGGCGACTCCAACGCCACGGGGCGGAGCTCGCGGATCTCGGGCAGCAGTTGGGCCAGTTCATCCGCGTCGTCGCCGAGGTGGCCGATCGCGGTCTCGACTCCGATCGTCCGGACCAGGGAGCGGAGCGACTGCACCCACGGCCAGTAGGCCGGCGCTCCCCCCGCCTCCCAGCACCTGCCCCACAGGACGACGCCGCCACGCTCGCGGGCGCGGCCCGCCACCTCGTCGGCGAGCCGACTCTTCCCGATTCCGGGCTCACCGGCCAGGAGGCAGATCGAGCCGCGTCCCTGGAAGGCCTGCTCCACGGCGTCGCCGAGCGCCTCCAGCTCTCGACCCCGTCCGACGAACGGGATGGCCGCCGGCAGCGGCCTCCCACCGGGGGTCGACCGGTCCCGGTTCACAGGCCTCTCTGCGAAGGCTACCGCCCGTCCGGGAGCGCCGGGAACCCCGGCGACCGGTCCGGCCTGGTGATGGAACGGTGGAGGCGCCCCGAGGGGCGCCTCCGTCCGCTCACCACGCTCGCTACGTTTCCACCGGCTCCACGACCTGCATCACCCCATCCATCCCCGAGTGGAACTTGCAGAAGAACTCGTACGTCCCCGGCCCCATGGAGTCGGACAGCGGGCCGTCGGACTCCACCGTGGTCTCCCCCTCGTACTCGAGATCGAACAGGAAGGGAGTCTGGTCATCCTGCTGCTCGCTGATGGTGAGGGTGTGGTCGCGGATGCCGACGTTCTGCACACGGAGGACCTGGTTGGCCACGAGGACCACGCAGTCCGGAGCGAAGCTGTTGTCGAGTGCGAAGATCGTGGCGGTCTCGCCCTTTGTGATCAAGGTGCAATCGGCGGCCCGTGCGAAGCCGGTGCCGGGCCCGGCCGGGGCGGGCACGGCCTCCTCAGAGGTGCTCTGGGCGGCGTCCTCCGCGGTCGTCTCCTCGGCGTCGTTGCCGGCCTCCGCCCGGGTCTCGGCGCCACCCCCGCAGGCCGCTCCCAGCAGCGCCAGGGCAGCCAGGGTAGCCAGTGTGATCCGTCTCATCCCTCCTCCCTTCTGTCGCTGGTTGGAGGGCGCTACGTCGGGCGTAGCGTCGCTACCCGGCGGGCCAACAGGGCCAGCCGGGCGGCTGCGACGCTGCCTTCGATGCCCGATCGAGACGGTTCAGATGCGCCGGGCGTTCGACGCTGGGCAGCGGCCGGTCGATACCGACTGACCTGCGGTTCCACCACGGGGGCCGAGCTGATCTGGAACAGCCGAGATGAGCCCCCGACGACCACGGGGGCCGGCCCAGCCGGCCCCCGCGTCGCGTTCGGGCCAGGTGCCCTCAGATCGAGAGGTGGTTGGTCTGCGGGTTCAGGAAATCGAGGCGCTCGATCGGCCCCCCGACCTCCGGCGCGCTCACCTTCCAGATGTAGAGGCCGCGCCTCGCGTCGCTCTCGTAGATGTAGCCGTTGTACCAGTAGGAGGACCAATCACCGCCTCGGAAGTTCGTGCGCCCTCCTGGGCTGGTGGCCGTCGGCGGGTCGAGCGGATCGGGGTCCATCCATGCCACCTCGTAGGCGTTCGCAGGGTCTGTGAAGTCGACGAGCGCGGTTCCCGACTGGTACGAGCCGTGCACCAGGAGGTTCCGGGTGGGGTGCGGGACGAGGTTGTAGTTGTGGATCGTGCAGTTCTCGTACTGCGACTGCGGCCGCGGTAGCACGTACTTGCCGATGATCTCGCCGGTCTCGGCGTCGTGGAACCACGCCGTCTTCATCTCATCCGTTTGGACCAGCCCGCCGGCGAGGGGTGCGCCGGTGACCTGGCATCGCGGCTGCGTGCCGCCACCGGGCTCCCAGCCGGAGACGAGGACGGAGCCGTCCCAGGTGAAGGCGGCCGAGTGGAAGCGATCGACGGTCGGAGCCGTGGTGGTGTACAGGTGCACGGGGTTCGCCGGGTCGCTGAGGTCGAAGACCGCAACCCCGTGACCCGCGCAGGCGCCGAGGTTCACGTCTCCGAGGATGACGCCGAAGTCGTGGCAGATCTGCACGGGCTCGCCCTCGTGCTCGCCGAGGTCGAAGGAACCCAGCACGCTCGCGGAGGCAGGATCGTCGAGCGGAACCTCGACGATATCCTCACGGTTGAATGGGGGGCCAGGACAGCGGTTGCCGTACTTCCCGGGATTCACCTGGAGCGCGTTCCCGCTGACGCTGTTGTAGATCAGGACGCGTTCTCGTTCCAGATCAGGGACCACCGTATGTGTATGGGATCCGCAGTCGAGCGGAACCGACGCGATGTGCTGGATGTCGCTGAGATCGCTGATGTCGAAGATCTGGATGCCCTCGAAACCGGTGCAGGGGGATGGCGCCGGTGCACAGTCGGCGCCGGTGGGATTCCCGCTCTGACTCACCTCCGTGCACTGGTCGGTCCGCTGGGGCGAGTCCACCGAGCGGAAGACCAGGTCGCCCCAGATCCCGACGTCGCCCTGGGGGCTGACGCATGGGAAGAACGCTTGCTCCCTCGGGTTCCCGGGCGCCCGAATGTCCAGGACCCGGAAGCCGTCGTACCGACCCTGGATGGCGGTCTTCCCCCAGAACGCCAGGTCCGTGTTCCGTGTGTCCCAGGGAACCGTCCCTGGACCGACCGGCGGAGGGCCCGTCACGGCTCCGGGGCGGAGGCTGGAGCCGAGGAGGTGCATGTTCTGGGTATGCGGCCGGTCGGGCGTGTCGTCCGGCGGCACAGCCGCTGCCCCGTACGGGAGGGCGAGGGAGAGCGAGACGGCCAGGGCGAGGGCCGTCAGCATCTGGCCTTTGTGGCGGCGCATGGCAGGGCCTCCTTCCGTTTGGG
>DASQWG010000194.1:0-5293 GCA_035640375.1 Actinomycetota bacterium | reverse complement strand
TAGACGTCGGGATTGTCGTGCCGGCCACCGCCCTGATCGAATCGGGGGACGTACAGCGGCCCTCCCGGTTCCCGGGACGTGGCGTCCGGAGCCCACGGGAACCATCGGTACAGCACGTTAGTGGAAGGAGCCGGCCTTGTGCGCTCGGGCTGCCTCGATGACCTCTGTGATCCGGCCCCTCGCCAGGTAGTCGATGGGGCGGAAGTTGTTCAGGAAGCCGTTGTGGCCGTTCAGCCAGGCGATGGCCGTATCGGGGTGGAGGAACGTCAACAGGTAGGAGAGCACGAACTCGAGGCCCTCGACCTTGCGCCGGTTCTCCGGGTCGGGGTCCTCGGTCTTCAGCCACCGGCTGACCCGCGAGGGGCTCACGCCCAGGGCCCGGGCCACCCGGGCCTGGCTGCCCAGGTCCTCTCTGATCGCCTTCAGCTTCTCGCGCACCGGCACCGGCACAGGCTCGCACCTCCCTCGGACACGCCCCAGTGTACCGCAACGGAAATCGTTGCGGCGAGGGCCCGGCAGGCATCCGCCGACGGGACCGCGTTACAGTTAGCGAGAGGAGGTCGCATGGCAGCCAAGACCAAGTACGTCTACGGCTTCAGCGAGGGCAACAAGGACATGAAGGACCTCCTGGGCGGCAAGGGGGCCAACCTGGCCGAGATGACCAACCTGGGGCTCCCGGTCCCGCCCGGGTTCACGATCACCACCCAGGCCTGCAACGCCTACCTCGGCACGGGCGGCTTCCCCGAGGGCCTCCTCGACGAGGCCGACGCCCACCTCCGGGGCCTGGAGACGGCCATGGGGCGCCGCCTCGGTGACATCGAGAATCCACTCCTGGTCTCGGTCCGCTCCGGGGCGAAGTACTCCATGCCGGGGATGATGGACACGGTCCTGAACCTCGGGCTGAACGATCGGTCCGTGTTGGGTTTGGCCCGGCAGGCCGGGTCCGACCGCTTCGCCTTCGACTCGTACCGCCGCTTCATCCAGATGTTCGGCAAGATCGTGATGGACGTTCCCGGGGAAGCCTTCGAGGACGAGCTCGATCGGGCCAAGGCCCGGAAGGGCACCGAGGCGAAGGACACCGACCTCACCGCGGTCGACCTGATGGACCTGGTCGAGCGGTTCAAGACCATCATCCGTGAGCATGCCGGACGGCTGTTCCCCACGGACCCGAAGGAGCAGCTCCGGATGGCCATCGAGGCCGTGTTCCGGTCGTGGAACAACGAGCGGGCCAAGGTGTACCGGCGCCAGTACTCGATCCCGGACGACCTCGGCACCGCGGTAAACGTGGTGGCCATGGTGTTCGGGAACCTCGGAGAGGACTCCGGCACGGGTGTGGCCTTCACGCGGGACCCGGCCACGGGGGAGAAGGGCGTGTACGGCGATTACCTGCCGAACGCCCAGGGCGAGGACGTCGTGGCGGGGATCCGAAACACCCTTCCGCTCCACGAGCTCCGCCGGCTGAACCCCGAGGCGTACCGCGAGCTCCTTGAGATCATGCGGAAGCTGGAGCGCCACTACCGCGACATGTGCGACATCGAGTTCACGATCGAGAAGCGGAAGCTGTGGATGCTCCAGACCCGGGTGGGGAAGCGCACCGGCGGCGCCGCCGTGAAGATGGCCGTGGACATGGCGAACGAGGGCCTGATCAAGCGGGACCAGGCGGTCCTGCGGGTCGAGCCCGACCACCTCGACCAGCTGCTCCACCCCCAGTTCGACCCGAAGGCCGACGTGGGAGTCCTGGCCAAGGGCCTCAACGCCTCGCCGGGCGCGGCGGTCGGCGCGGTGGTGTTCGACGCCGACACCGCCGCGGAGCGAGGTGAAAACGGCGAGGCCGTGGTGCTGGTCCGCCGCGAGACCAACCCCGACGACCTCCACGGGATGATCGCGGCGCGGGGGATCCTGACCTCTCACGGCGGCAAGACTTCGCATGCGGCCGTGGTGGCCCGCGGGATGGGCAAGCCGGCCGTGTGCGGCGCGGAGGCCCTGAAGATCGACTACGCCAAGCGCGAGTTCACGGTGAACGGCACCAAGGTGAAGGAGGGCGAGGTCATCTCGATCGACGGGACCACCGGACGGGTGGTCCTGGGGGAGGTGCCGCTGGTCGAGCCGAAGCTGTCCGGCGACTTCGAGACGTTGCTCGGCTGGGCCGACGCGATCCGGCAGCTCCGGGTCAGGGCCAACGCCGACGACGGGCCCTCGGCAGGCCAGGCCCGCCAGTTCGGGGCCGAGGGGATCGGCCTGTGCCGCACCGAGCACATGTTTGGCACACCGGGTGACCCACGGCTCCCCACGTTCCGTCAGGTGATCCTGTCGGCACCCACGGCTCGGGCGGCGCAGCTCGCGATGGCCGAAGCCGAACGGGAAGCCGCCGCCGCCAGGACCAGGGACCGCAAGGCCGCCGACCAGCGGGTCCGCGAGGCGAAGAAGCGACTCCAGGCCCCCGACGTGAAGCCCTACTTCGATGGGCTGAAGAAGCTCCTCACGGCCCAGCGCAAGGACTTCGAGGCGATCTTCAAGGCCATGGACGGCCTTCCGGTGACGATCAGGCTCCTGGACCCACCGCTCCACGAGTTCCTCCCGTCGTCGAAGGAACTCGAGGTGGCCATGGCCACGCCGCAGCGGAAGGCCTCCAAGGAGCTGCTCCGGGAGTTCGGGGGAAAGCGGAAGGCCGAGGACGTCCTGCGCGAGGTCGTCGCCCTCGAGGAGAACAACCCGATGCTGGGTCTCCGGGGGTGCCGGCTGGGCATCCTGTATCCCGACATCTATCGCACCCAGGTCCAGGCCATCATCGAGGCGGCGTGCAACGTGAAGAAGCGGGGGGGTGACCCCCGCGTCGAGATCATGGTGCCGCTGGTGGCCACCAGGGAGGAGCTGGCCACGGTGGCCGCTGACGTCCGCGAGGTCGCCGACGACGTGCTGGCCAAGCGGGAGGTCGAGCTGCTCTACCTCGTGGGGACGATGATCGAGCTGCCCCGCGCGGCCATGGCGGCCGATGAGATCGCCGAGGAGGCCGAGTTCTTCTCGTTCGGGACCAACGACCTGACCCAGACGACCTTCGGCTTCTCCCGAGACGATGTCGAGGGGAAGTTCCTGGCCCGGTACCTCGAGGACGAGGTCCTGCCGTCGAACCCGTTCGAGTCCCTCGACGAGCGGGGGGTCGGCGAGCTGGTCCAGTTCGCGTGCGAGCGGGGTCGGAAGAGCCGAGAGGACATCAAGCTCGGGATCTGTGGGGAGCACGGCGGCGATCCGGCGTCCGTGGCGTTCTTCCACCGGATCGGCCTCGACTACGTGTCGTGCTCGCCCTATCGGGTGCCGATCGCCCGTCTCGCGGCCGCTCACGCCGCCCTGGGTGAGCGGGAGGAAGCCTCGAAGTAGCCGGGCCACCCCACCGGCTCCGCCATCGAGACGTAGTCCCTTCCGGATCCGTATATCCCCCTGCCGGGGGATGTGCCGAGGCGCAACCCGGACCTATCCTCCCGAACCGAGACAGACCCGGTCTCCTCCTCCGCCGGGACGGAGCGGAAGGAGGTGAGACCGAGTGGCGCGGAGGTGGATCTCCGGTCGGCGGGTGGTGGTGCTCGGAGCGTCGGTGGCGATCGCCGCGGTGGCCGGCCCGGCTCTGGGCTGGCACCTGGTCAAGCAGGGTTGGCGCGATCAGCACCGCAATTACCCGCCCCGGCCCAACGGGTACTCCCAGATCGTCAACACGTTCGGCCAGCCGTGCAACGACAACGCCAACCGGAACGCCTTCCCCTGGCGGGCCGCCGACAACGGCGTGTGGTACACGGTGCGCTTCCACCGCAAGCTGGGCGGGGACGCGTCTTCGAACCTCGACAACGACGTGAAGGGCCACATCGCCAACGAGCACCTGAGCTCGTACATCCGTCACGGCATCTACGGCTATAACTGCCGAACCGTTCGAGGCGGCTCGGCATGGAGCACCCACGCGTGGGGGATCGCCGTCGACGTGAGCTCCGCCGAGGAGTGGAACGGCAAGTGCCACAGCACGGTGAACCGGTATCACGATCACATCTGGCGGAACCACGGGTGGATCTGGGGCCTGGCCTGGTGCGACCCCATGCACTTCCAGTACGCGACCGGCTACTGAGGGAGGAGCGATGAGGCGGAGAAGGATGGCGGCGACGGTGGCGGCGCTCGGCGCAGCCGTAATGGCAACCGTCGCCCTGGTGAGCGCAGCGGCCTCGGCCCCGGAGCGCGCGATTGGACCACCGGCCTCGCGGGACCCCTCGGTCCCTCGACTCGCCGAGGATCGCGGGGCCGGCGAGCGGCTCCTGCTGGTGGTGGGCGGAGCGTTCGGGACTCGGGCGGAGGCCGAGCGGGCGAACGAGGCGATCCGGATCGGGGACCTTCAGGGCTTCTACGTGGCCTCCACGGACCAGTTCGTCGGCCTGGAACGGGTTCTCGGCGACGCGGACGGGGAGTTCGTGCTCGTGTCGGCGTTCCGGACGGGGCGGGGGGCCAGGGAGTTCCTCGACCTAGTGCGGGTCGCCGGCGCGGCCGGGTTCATCACTCCGCGGCTGGAGAACCTCGGCTTCGAGTACGTCGGCCTGGGACAGGAGGCGAACCCCGACGGAACCGGGCCGCTGACCGAGCCGATCCCCGGACTCACCACGTGAGGCGAGCGGGCGTCGCGGCCCTGACCGTGGCGCTCCTCGGGGCGTCCTGCACCGAGGAGCCGGAGCCGTCGCCCGAGGCCTCGGCGGCCGAGACGCCCCGTTGTGAGGCCCTTCCGGGCCGAGGCCCGGAGGGGTTCGCGCTCCGCCGGACCACGGAGATCGACGAGATGGACCGGGTGGCCACCCGCGTCGAGTACGGGGACCCGCACGGACGGCGGCTGGTCTACCTCCTCGGCCTGTCGGGGGCGATCGGCGAGGGCCTCCCGGCGCTGGCGACGACCACGCTGCCGACGGGTCAGGAGGCCGAGTTCCTGGGCCGCGGGGAGGCCTGGATGCTGGTGTGGGAGGACGCCTTCCCCTGTCCCCACATGGCGGTGGTGGGCAACGGCTTCGATGGTCCCGGCTTCGTTCGGCTCCTGGTGGGCATGGGCCTCCTTCGTCCATCGGAGACCGCCGCGCTCCTCGGCGAGCCGCTCACCGAATGGGTGGCGGTCTTCCACACCGCTCAGGACCTGGAGGAGCTCGACGACGACACCGAAGCCCTGATGGAGGTGGCTCCCCGGGCCCTGGTGATCGGCCCGGTGGGATGCCACGCCGGCCTGGCCGACGCCCTCGGCGTCTCCGAGACCGACATGTACTTCAGCGGACTGGCGGCC
>DASQWG010000193.1:0-2967 GCA_035640375.1 Actinomycetota bacterium | reverse complement strand
GCCGATTACCTCGAGCGCTACGCCGAACGGTTCGGGCTTCCGGTCCGGTCGGGCATGGAGGTGTCGCGACTGACCCGGAACGGGGATCGCTTCGTGGCGACGGCCGGAGTTCGTCGCTTCGAGGCCGACCACGTGGTGGTGGCCATGTCGTCGTGGCAGCGACCCCGGGTGCCGGAGTTCGCCGCGGAGCTCGATCTGGGGATCGTGCAGCTCCATGTCGCGGACTACCGAAACCCTGGCCAGCTCCGGGATGGAGACGCCCTAGTGGTGGGGGCGGGCAACTCGGGAGCGGAGGTGGCCATGGATCTGGCGACGAGTCGGCGGGTGTGGCTATCCGGACCATCCACCGGGCATCTCCCGTTCCGGCCGGGGAGCCCCGTGGGGCGAGTGCTGATGCCGTTCATCGGTCGGGTCCTCTTCCATCGGGTCCTCACGACCAGCACCCCGATCGGGAGGAGGGTGCGCCCCAAGATGCTGGCCAAGGGCGACCCGCTGATCCGGATCAAGCCGAAGGATCTCAGGGCGGCGGGGGTGCAGCGGGTGGGACGCACCACCGGCGTCGAGGAAGGTCTGCCCCTTCTCGAGGACGGCCGCCGGATCGATGTGGCCAACGTGGTCTGGTGTTCCGGGTGGGATCCCGGCTTCTCCTGGATCGACCTGCCGGTTCTCGGCTCGCGGGAGCCGATGCACGAACGAGGGGTCGTCGCCGCCGAGCCCGGCCTCTACTTCGTCGGTCTCCGGTTCCTCTATTCGAAGTCGTCGGAACAGATCCACGGGGTGGGCCGCGACGCCGAGCGGATCGCGGACCTGATCGCGGCGTCTATCGGTCGTCTCGGACCATCCACCCGGTCCCGGGACGCCCGGGTGCCGCTGGCTCCTCACCGCCACCCAACAGGATCCGGGTAAGGCGACTTCCTTCTGTCAGCAGCTCATCCAGGGCCTGGTTCACCTCGGCGTCGGTGACCTGGATCGGACCGGAGCCCTGGCCGGCCACGGACGCGAGCACCGCGGCCTTGCGCATGAGCTCCTTGATGAACGCGGCCGTGACCCCCTCCATGCGACCCACGACCGCGTCCGGGTCCTGGAGCCGCAGGTCCAGATCGCGGCCGTACAGCTCGATCAGCTGCCGGCGGGCTTCGGCGTCGGGCAGTCCGATCTCCACGGCGAGGTCCACCCTTCCGGGGCGGGCAGCCAGGGCCGGCTCGAGCAGGTCGGCCCGATTCGTGGTGAGGACGAAGGCGACGTCGACGTCCTCGGCGATCCCGTCCAGCTCGTTGAGGAGGTCGAACAGGAAGGGGTTCCCCATCGGGTACATCGTGCGCTCCTCGGCGACCAGGTCCACGTCCTCCAGGACCACCAGGGCGGGCTGGAGCATGCGGGCCAGGCCGATGGCGGGGCGAACCATGTGGAGTCCTCCGCCGGTGAGGAGGACCACGGTATGGTCGGGCGTTCGCCCGAGCAGGTAGCGAACCGTGAGGGTCTTGCCGCATCCGGGGGGCCCGTGCAGGAGGAGCCCCCGCTTCACGTGCTGGCCGCTGGCCCGGAGCCGGTCTCGCCGCGCGGCCACCCCCAGCACCTGGAGCTCCACGGAATCGAGGATGCCCTCGGGAAGCACCAGGGCCTCCCGGGGCAGGGTCGTCCTGCGGTGGAACACGATCGGGCCGACGCCCACGTAGCCCATCTCGTGCCGTCCGAACGAGATCACTTGCCCCCGGAACACATTCCGCTCGGCCATCAGACGGCGGATCTCGGCCAGGAACTCCCTGGCTCGGTCGGCCTCCGAGGCCACCACCTCGAGCGTCACCCGTTCCTGCGGGCCCCGCTCGTCCGGACCGCGCATGAGGACCGCCAGGCGTCGGTCGCCCTCGGAGATGAGGAAGATGCCGTACTGGCAGCAGGCCACGGTTTCGTCCGGACCGGAGGGGAGGTCCACCAGGTCCACGGGCCCGAACCCGATCCGGGCGTACGTCACCGCTTCCAGAAGGTCCGACAGCGAGCCGTAATGGCGGGCCTGCCCGGTGAGGCCCACCAACCGGTGGGTCCGCCCCTCGGCCTGGAGGTAGGCGGACATCGCCACCTGGACGTTCACGTGGTCGTAGGGCGGGAATGCCTCGGAGACGACCTGGAGCGCCGTGCTGTCCTCGCCGAGGTGGCCATCGAGCAGCGCTCGAACTGGGCTCCCCTCGGCCGATGCGGCGGCCTCGGTCATCCGCTCCATGAACCGGCGGAACTGCTGTCCGAACCGTCGTACGTCCTCGTCCATGTGGCCGTCAGCCTACGCGAGAGCGCGCGATCCGGAGACCACGGCCTCGACGCGTTGGAGGCAGTCGTCGCCGCTCGTCTACGTCGGTCAGGCGCTGGTCATGCTCGGGGGCGGCGGGCCCTCCCCCGAGTCTGGGCGATGCGTGAGGCCTCGTCCATGGTGAAGGCCCCGCGACGGCTCCGGATCCACGCCCGGGCCTGCGGATAGCGAAGCGCCTCATACGCGATCAGGCCGGCGCACACGGCGGCGACGACACCGAGCGCGGCGATGGCCGGCACCGCCGGGGCGAAGGGGAGGAACCCCAACAGCAGGATCGTGGCGATCGGCCGGCCTCGCCCCAGCCCTCCGCCGATGCGCAGCCGCAGGGCGACGTGAGCGAGGAGATAGAGCGCGATTCCGCCGCAGAGGCCGAGAGCCGTGATGGTGCTGAGGGAACCACCGACGTGCGCAAGCGTGGTCTTCAGCCCGAGCGCGAACAGGACGATCCCCGCGACCATCGGCAGGTGCAGGTAGGAGTACAGGTCGCGCGCCAGCGCGGCGCGTTCGGCGCCGGTGGCCTCGGCGAGTCTGGCCTGGGCGACGAAAGCGACCCAGTCGAAGTACGACCACCAGAGCGCGGCGGCAACGGCGATGCCCAGGAGAGCGGCCGCGATCAGGCCGGCATAGAGCGGCGACCTCGCCGCGCCGACGCCGATCGCGACGAT
>DASQWG010000192.1:0-4800 GCA_035640375.1 Actinomycetota bacterium | reverse complement strand
GCGGTCGACCTTCGGGGAACAGAGGGTTCCCCTCCGGTCGACGCGCCGGCCCTTCCGTTTCACCACGGCCGCCAGGTGTTGGCGGGGCCTACAATCCGACCGTGGCGAAGGGGCGGTTCCATCTGACGCTGCCCGGCGAGCTCGTGGGGGAGCCGATCATCCACACGCTCGGATCCGACTTCGGCGTGGTGACGACGATCCGACGGGCCAACCTCGAAGAGGGCTCCGGGTGGGTGATCCTAGAGATGGACGGGACCGACGAGTCCGTGGATGACGCGGTGGCGTGGCTCCGGGAGCGTGGGGTGACCGTGGACCGGCTCGAGGAGGCGCCGGGCGGGTGAGCCGCGGCCGGATCCTGCTGATCGACCATCGGCCCGAGCACATGCGGCAGCCGGTGCTCCGGCTCCAGCTGGAGGGCTACGACGTGGCAGAGGCGTCCACGGCGGAAGACGGGCTGGCCATGCTCCGTCACGACGGGTACGACCTGGTCCTCCTCGATGCCGAGCTCCCCGAGACCGACGGATGGGCCGTGTTGAAGGACATCCGCGAGGATCCCGATCTGGCCGAAACCAAGGTCATCATCTTCATGGCCGGACAGGGCGAGACCGGGAAGCTGGGCCTCTATCCGGTCGAGGGGGAGCTCCGGCGTCCGTTCCCCATCGGGGAGCTGTTGGCGAAGGTCCGGACGGCGCTCGGCGAGAGCTCCCCTTAGTCCTCGTCCTCCTCGAGATCGTCGTTCCGCTTCATCTCGTCGATCTCGTCACGGACCTGGTCCTTGGTGTCCCAGGACTCGTTCGACTGAGCCAGGACCCTGGGGGGCCGGGCGTCGGTGTCGACGTACTGCCAGGTCCAGCTGCCGCCCTTGGCGATCCTCCACCGCTTCGGCATGCCTCCTCCTTCCGCCGCCCCGATTGTGGTTCTCCGTTGCCGCGCCGGTCAAGCCCGGGCCGCGGTCAGGAGGTCCCTGGCAAGGGCGGCGGACACGAGGTTGCCCTTTGCCTCGAACTCTCGAGCCGCGCTCTCGAGCGCGGCGGCGGCCTCCTCGGCCCGACCGGTCAGCCGGAGCACCTCGGCCAGGTCCAGCCAGGCGTGGCCGCGGAACGTCGGCGCCTCGGTGGTGGCGGCAAGGTCCACAGCGCTCCGGGCCAGCGTCTCGGCCTCCTCGGAGGCACCACGCCGGGCGGCCAGCTTCGCCCGAAGGCCGCGGACCAGGAGCTGGGTGGCCACGTCGTCGCTGGCGCCGGCCTCCTCGCTGATGGCCGCGTACCGCTCCGCCTCCTCGAGGCGGCCCTGCTCGTAGTGCGCCTCAGCCAACTCCGCCGCGGTGGTCGACAGCATCCCTCGCTCCCCGGCCCGTTCGAGCGCCTCGTAGGTCCGGCGCAGGGCCTGCTCCGCGGCCTCGGGGTCGCCCGCGAGCAGGTGCACGGCCGCCCGGACCTCCTCGGAGGTCAGCGCGATCAGGCCGAGGCCGAGTTCCTCGAGGATGGCCTCGGCCTGGTCGATCTTCTCGGCGGTTCCCTCGAAGCGGCCCAGCATGGCCTCGAGCTCGGCCTGCGCGGCCAGGGCGCCGGCCTCGACCCGACGATCCCCTCGAGCCCGTTCCGGCAGCCGCTGGCAGCGCCGGATCGCCTCCTCGACGGGAATCGGCCCGTAGACCAGGGCCGCGGCCAGCCGTCCCAGGGCCTCGGTCTCCTGCCGGCGATCGCCGACCCGCGCAGCGTGGTCTGCCACCTCCTCGAGCCTCCCGGCCGCGGCGGCGTACCTGCAGGCCATCCAGTCCAGCTCGACCAGGAGGTACGAGGCCCGGGCCAGGCCGCGCTCGTCGCCGACCTCGGAGAGAACCGGCACCAGACGCTCCACCTCCGTGCGGATCGTCTCGGTCTGACCCTCGGGGTCGGTGTACAGCTGGAGCCACAGCCGGCTCAGGGCCGCGTCGGCGGCCGTGTCGGGGCCGGGGGATGCGGCCGCCACCCGGTCGAGCACCTCTCGGGCCCCCCGGAGATCGCCGCGGTCGATCAGCGAGCGGGCCAGGTCGTTGAGGAGCGCCGCTCGATCCGGGTGCTCGGACGGGAGGAGGTCGACCGCCCGCTCCAGGAGCCTGGCCGCCGCGGGCGCGTCCCGGCGGGCCAAGGCCCGCCGGCCGGAGGAGGCCAGCCGCTCGCTGGCCCGCAGCGCCAGCGACCGTGAGCGTTCGTCGGCCGGGCCGAGCTCGAGCCGGTACCGCGCCGCCTGCTCGAGATGGTGGCCGATGATCTCCTCGAACTCGGGCGCCCGGTCCCCGACCCGGGCCGCCACCCACCCCGCCAGCGATTCATGGAGGTCGGCACGCTCTTCTTTCGGGATGGCCTGGTATGCGGCGTCGCGGATCAGGAGGTGCCGGAAGCGGAACGCGTCCTCGCCGCTGAACGGGGAGACCTCTGTGGCGATCAGCTCCTTCCGCATCAGCGACTGGAGGTGACGGGCCACGTCGGAGCGTTCGGGCTGGGGAGTCAGCTCGGCCACCGCGCCCCAGTAGAAGACCTTGCCCACGACGCTGGCTCGCTGGGCCAGGGCCCGCTCCCCGGGCTCCAGCCGCTCCAGCCTGGCGGCCAGGATCGCCGAGATCGTGGCGGGGACCTCGAGCGCGCCGAGGTCGGTGGTTGCCACCCACAGGCCGTCGCGCTCGACGAGCATCTCGTCGTCGAGCAGCAGACGGACCACCTCCTCGATGAAGAACGGGTTGCCCTCGGCCGCGGCCACCACGTGCCGGCGCACGCCGTGATCGACGCGGCGGCCGCCGAGGAGGTTGTCGACGAGGATCTCGCTCTCGGCCGCCGAGAGCGACGACAGCGTGATCGTCATCGAGTTCTGCCGCCCCGCCCCCCAGGCCGGTCTGGCCTCCAGCAGGTCCGGGCGGGCCATGCACATCAGCAGGATCGGCCCCCGGGTGAAGTCGGCCAGGTAGGCCACCAGATCGAGGAAGCCCGGCTCCGCCCAGTGGATGTCGTCGAACACCACGATCAGCGGCCGGCGGCGGGCTCTGATCTCCAGGAACCGCCGGAACGCCCAGAACGACTCCTCCGGCGCTCCGGTGGCGCCGGCCAGGCCGATCAGGTTGGCGAGCCCGTCGAGCACCCGGTCGGCCTGCTCGTCGCCGGCGAGATGCATGGCGATGTCGCGCCTGGCCCCCTCGGCGTCGGCATCGGCGGCGACCCCGGCCGCCCGCCACACCACCTCCCGGACCGGCCAGAACGTGATGCCCTCGCCGTAAGGCAGGCACCGGCCGGCCAGGACCTCCGCCCGATCGCCCAGCCGATCCAGCGCCTCTTCGGTGAGCCGCGATTTGCCCACGCCAGCCGAGCCGAGGATCGTGAACAGGTAGCAGGCGCCCTCCGACGCGCTCAGCTCGAACGCCTCGCGGAGCAGCGTGATCTCTCCGGCACGGCCCACGATCGGCGATCGCAGACCCCGTGCCGTCCTCGGGTCCACGTCACGAACCTCGTCGAGCCGGTAGGTACGGACCTCCTGGTCCCTCCCTCGCAGCCGGACCAGGTCGGTGGCCTCCGCGACCACCACGTCCCGGACCAGCCGGTACGTCCCCTCACCGATCAGGATCTCGCCCGGTGTGGCACCCTGCTCCAGCCGAGCCGCCACGTTCACGGCGTCGCCGGCGACGAAGCGTTGGCCGGCCACGAGGTCACCGGCCACGACCTCGCCGGTATTCACCCCCACCCGCATCTCGAGCTCGACGCCGTAGACCCGCCGGAGCTCCCCGTTCAGCGAGCGCAGTCCGGCCCGCATCTCGGTGGCGGCCCGCACCGCTCGCAGCGCGTCGTCCTCGTGGACGACCGGGACCCCGAAGACCGCCATCACCGCATCCCCGATGAACTTCTCCACGGTCCCGTCGTGCCGTTCCACGATCGCCGCCATCTCCTCGAAGAATCGGGTCATGACCCGGCGGAGCGGTTCGGCGTCGAGACGCTCGCCCAGCCCCGTCGACCCGGTCACGTCGGCGAACAGCACCGTGACGGTCTTCCGGACTTCCCGGACCGGAGCCTCGACGTCGAGCGGGCGGCCGCAGGCCTGGCAGAACCGAGCCCGGTCCGGGTTGGGCTCCCCGCAGTTCCCGCAGGTCCTCACGGCGGCAGTCTAGGCCGCGCCGTATCGTGGAACCGATGTTCGAGTGGCGGTACCTCGATGCGGAGGGGCGGGACGTGGGCTCGTCGGAGCCGTTCGAGGACCGCGCCGCGGCCGAGGGATGGATGGGCGAGGCCTGGTCGGACCTCCTGGCCCGGGGCGTGGAAGAGGTCGCCCTGGTCGACAGGGACGACGGCCGGACGCTCTACCGGATGGGCCTCCGGGAGGCCTGACCCAGCCGTTCCCCGATCAGCCTGAGGAGCACTGCGGCTCCCCGGACCAGTGACCGGGGCCTGCAGTTCCGGACCACGTCGGTGGGACGGTGGTGGTTCGGCTCCCAGCCGGTCCACAGGAACGCCGCCGGGACCCCGGCGAGGGCGAAGGGGCCGTGGTCGGAGATGTCACCGAGGACCCGGACGCCCGCTCGGAAGCCCTCCGCCCTGGCCGCGCGAGCCAGGATCCGAGCGGCCCGCCGGGGCGTCCCCCGCAGGGCCCCCGAGACGTACCGGCGCACCTTCCCGATCATGTCCGCGGAGATCATCATCTCCAGGGCGTCCCGCTCGCCGGCCGACATCCGCCGGACGTAGGCCTCGGATCCGAGGTGGTGCTCCCCTCCGGGCTGGACCTCCTCGGCCCCGAACGCCACCAGGGCCAAGCCGGAGGGCGGGCCGCCCGCCTCGGCCA
>DASQWG010000191.1:0-2264 GCA_035640375.1 Actinomycetota bacterium | reverse complement strand
CCTCGCTGGGGCGGGCCATGCCGATCCGGTACCCGGGGTCCCATCTCAGCAAACCGAGGAGAGCGCGGGGCGTCAGGTCGGCCCGCGGGTACGGGCCCAATCGACGAACTCCGCCGTGCCGGTCCCTCGATCCTCGGCGATGTACTGGTCTGCCAGCTCGCGGATCCGGTCGTCGGAGAAGCCCGCTCTGCGAAGCATGGGCCTGGCGTCGTCCGCCAGCATCCGGGCGCTCTCGACCTCGGCCGCCTCGGGCTGGGGACGCCCCGGCTCGGCGGTCTGTCCCTCCTTCTCTTCGCGGAGGGGTCCCGGCTGGTGCCCGCCCTGGTCCACGAGGGACACCTACCCGGGGTCCCGGGGAGGAAACCGGGCGCATACTTGGTCGCGGCATGGCTACCACCGGGCGCCTTGGAGGCTTCGCCGCCACGGTGATCGTCCTGGTCGCCGGGTGCGGCGTCCCTCGCGACCCGGAGGGGACGCTCGACCGCGTGGACGGCGGATCGATGCGGGTGGGGATCACCGAGCGCCCGCCGTGGACCCTCGTCGGTGACGACGGGCCGGCCGGCGTGGAGGTCGACCTGGTGGAGGGGTTCGCCCGGTCGATCGACGCCGAGGTCGAGTGGTTCGAGGGTTCCCAGGCCGAGCTGCTGACCTCGCTGGAGGAACGAGAGCTGGACCTGGTCGTCGGAGGGTTCACCGACGACGACGCCTGGGCACAGCAGGTCACCTTTACCCAGCCGTACGCCACGATCCAGGTGAGCGTGGGATCTCCACCGGATCGCCCGCCACCCGGCGACATCGAGGGCGATCGGGTCGCCGCGCGAATGGGGACACCCGTCCCCCGGCTCGTCGAGGATGCGGGAGGGACTCCGGTCCGGGTTGAGGACCTGTCGGCGGTGACCGGGCTGGTGGCCGCCGAGGACTGGGAGCTGAGGGCGCTCGGCCGGGTGTCGGGCGGCCTGGTGCTCGACGAGTCCGGCCACGCCATGGCCGTTCCGGCCGGCGAGAACGCCTGGCTGGTGCGTGTGGAGCGCTACCTCGCCGCTCGGGCCGCCTCCATCGACGAGCTGCTCGACCGGCACGCCGGGACATGAGGCACCACTTCGAGCTTCCGCCGGAGAAGCGGCCCGCCCACCGCCGGCCAAGAAGCTCGAGTGGGTGACGATCGCCTACCTCCTCACCGCGATCACCGGGATCTATCTCACCCTGGGGAACTCCCAGGCGATGAAGACCGCCTGGATCGAGGACATGCTCAGCCTGATCCCTCCGGTGGTGTTCCTGATCGCCGCCCGTATCCGCAACCGCCCACCCAACCGAACGTTTCCCTACGGGTACCACCGGGTCGTCTCGATCGCCTACCTGGCCGCCGCCCTGGCCCTGTTCCTGCTCGGCGCGATCCTCCTCGGCGACGCCCTCCTCAAGCTCGTCAGCGCGGAGCATCCCTCGATCGGCACCGTGGAGCTGTTCGGCCACCACCTCTGGCTGGGGTGGCTGATGGAGCTGGCCCTGCTGTACAGCGCGGTTCCGGCCATCCTCCTCGGACGGATGAAGCTCCCCCTGGCCCGGACCCTCCACGACAAGGTGCTCTTCGCCGACGCCAAGATGAACAAGGCCGACTGGCTGACCGCCGGGGCGGCGATGACCGGGGTCCTGGGCATCGGGCTGGGCTGGTGGTGGGCGGACGCGGTGGCCGCCGCCGTCATCTCGACGGACATCCTCCACGATGGATACGTCAATCTCCGGACCGTGGTCACGGACCTGATGGACAAGCGCCCCACCACGGTCGACGACAGTGCGGTGGACCCCCTGACGGCCAGGGTCGAGCACGAGATGCAGGGCCTGGGCTGGGTCCGCCAGGCCCGGGCCCGCCTCCGGGAGCAGGGCCACGTCTACTTCGGCGAGGTGCTCGTGGTTCCCCGGGACGGCACGGACGACCTCATGCGCCCGGATCGAGGCCGCCCACGACCGTCTTCGGGCGCTCGACTGGCGCCCCCACGACGTCATCGTCGCCCCTACGCCCCAGATCGAGGAGGAGATCGCCGGCGTCGAGCACCACGCCCAGTCGGATGACGGCTAGGCCGCGGTGGCTCTGTGCGCTGCCGTGGATGCTTGCCGCGGCGTGCACCGCGCCGTCCTCCGAGGAGGCGAGGTCGCCGACCCCCCGGGCCACCGACGTGGCCTGGCGAACGATGGCCGCCGCGCCGACCGAGCGGACCGAGGTCGCCGCCGCCCTGGCCGACGGCCGGATCGTCGTGGCCGGCGGGTTC
>DASQWG010000190.1:0-5195 GCA_035640375.1 Actinomycetota bacterium | reverse complement strand
GGGCCGAGGGGCTGTTCCCCCGCCTGGAGGGGTAGAGTCTCGACCCATGGTCGAGGGTCCGCTCTTTGATTCGCACTGCCACCTGTTCCTGATGGAGGAGGATCCGGCCGCCGCGGTGGAGGCGGCGCGGGCGGCCGGGCTCGTGGGCCTGGTGTGCGTGGGGATCGACGCCGAGTCCAGCCGGCGCTCCCGGGAGCTCGCCGACGCCCTGCCCGGCGTGTTCGCCACCGCCGGCCTCCACCCCCACGATGCCAAAGCGTTTGACGCCGCGGCCGGCGCGGCCATCGAGGAGCTGGCCCACGACGCGCGGGTCGTGGCCGTGGGGGAAACGGGTCTCGATCACTACCGCCTGCTGTCCTCGCCCGAGGAGCAGGAGCGGGCCTTCCGGGCCCACTGCGTGCTGGCTCGGGAGACCGGCAAGCCACTGGTGGTCCACGTCCGCGACGCGTGGCCCGACGTCCTCCGGATCCTGGAGGACGAGGCCGCGGAGCGCGTCATCCTCCACTGCTTCACCGGGGACGGCGCCGTGACGCGCGAGGCCTCCCGGCGCCGCTACTACTGCTCGTTCGCGGGGAACGTGACGTACCCGAGGAACTCCGCCCTGCGCGAGGCCGCCGCCGCCGTCCCCGAGGAGCTGCTCCTGGTCGAGACCGACAGCCCGTTCCTGGCGCCGCAGACGGTGCGCGGACGGCCCAACATCCCGGCGAACGTCGCGGAGGTGGTAAGCGTCGTGGCCACGGCCCGCGGTGAGGCGCCCGCCGTGGTGGCCGCGCGCACGGCTCAGAACGCCAGAACCGCCTTCGCGCTGCCCGAATAATCCACAACGAACGTCCGTTCGGACCCGAGTTTGCAGCCCAGGTTGAGGGTTTGCTAGGGTTCCGCGCGTATTGCCCGGACGACACCGAGTCGCCAGGCGGGCCGCCCGTCCTTCCCCCCCGCCCGTACCGGGACGAGCGAGCAGGGTGCGCCGGACGCGCTTCCCCGGCCTCCTGGGGACGTTCGTCCTCCTCTTCGCCATCGCCGGCGTCACGTTCCTTCGGCTCTCGAAGGAGGTCACGCTGGTGGTCGATGGGGCCTCCCGGACCGTGGGAACCTTCTCTTCGAGCGTGGGCACCCTCCTCGAGGAGGAGGGGATCCGGGTCGACCGCCACGACGAGGTCAGCCCGGGCCTGTTGGCCTCCATCACCGAGGGGATGGAGGTCCAGGTCCTGCTGGCCAAGGAGATCACGGTCCTGGTCGACGACCTCGAGCGCACGGTCCACGTGACCGGGGACACCACGGTCCAGGACGTTCTCGAGCAGGTCAACGTGCGGATCTCCCGGCACGGCGTCCTGGAGCCCTCGCGGGGAGCCGAGGTCGAGGACGGGGATGTGATCGTGTACGACCCCGCGGTCAGCGTGACGCTGGCCGCCGACGGCCGGGTCCGTGACGTGGTGACGAACGCCGACGACGTGGGCGTTCTGCTCGGCAGCCTGGGGATCGAGCTCGGCGGCGAGGATCGCGTGGAGCCGAGACCCCGGACCGACCTCCGGCAAGGCCTCCAGGTGACCGTGATCCGGGTCACGCACCGAGAAGTCGCGGACCAGCAGCCGATCCCCTACTCGACCGAGGTCCGGAAGACGAATGAGCTGATGCTGGGGATCCGCCGCGTCCAACGCGCAGGGGTCCCGGGCGCGCTCAGGCGCATCTACGACGTCACGCTGGAGAACGGCCAGGAGGTGGCCCGGACCCTGCTTCGGACGGAAACCGTTCGCCGGCCGGTGAGCCAGGTCATCCTGGAGGGCACCCGTCCTCCGCACATCCAATCCGGCGTGGCCTCCTGGTACCACCGGTCGGGGATGGTGGCCGCACACAAGACCCTGCCGTTCGGGACGCAGGTCAAGGTGACGAACACGGCCAGTGGGCGTTCGGTCGTTGTGGTAATCAACGACCGTGGCCCCTACGTCTCCGGACGGATCATCGACCTCTCGGACGACGCCTTCGCCCAGCTCGCCCCCCTCGGGGTCGGCACCATCAACGTCCGGATCGCCTGGTAGGGGCCTCACCCGCCGGGCGCTGATCGACCTGGCCCGACGCCACGGGATCCGGCCGCGGAAGTCGCTCGGCCAGCACTTCCTCGCGGACCCCAACCTGGCCCGGGCCATCGCCCGGGAGGCCGGATCCGGTCCGGGGGAGCGGTTCCTCGAGGTGGGGGCGGGGCTGGGCTCCCTGACCGTGGCGCTGGCCGGGTCGGGCGCCGAGGTGCTCGCGCTGGAGACCGACCGCCGGATCGCTGCGGCGCTGGAGGAGGTGGTGGACAGCCTCCCGGTGCGGGTCGTGGTCGCCGACGCCACGACCGCGGACTGGCCGGAGATGCTCGGCGATGGGCCGTGGCGGATGGCCTCGAACCTGCCGTACCACGCCGCCGTGCCGATCGCTCTCGACCTCCTGGAGCAAGCCCCGGCCGTCGATCCGCTCGTGGTCATGGTTCAGCGCGAGGTCGGGGAACGGCTGGCGGCCGGGCCCGGCGAGCCGGCCTTCGGGGCCGTCAGCCTGAAGGTCGCGTACCAGGCCGATGTTCGGGTGATGCGGAGGATCCCTCCGACGGTGTTCTGGCCCGAGCCCCGGGTCGAATCGGTGCTGCTGCGCTTGGATCGCCAACCGCCGCCCGTGCCGGGGTCGCGCGAGCGGCTCTTCGAGCTGATCGGTGAGGGGTTCCGGGAGCGGCGCAAGACCATGACCACCGCGCTGGTCCGCCGGGGCCTCGATCGGGATCGGGCCAGGGAGGTGCTGGCATCGGTGGGGATCGATCCCCGGGCCCGGGCTGAGACGCTCGGCCTCGAGGCGTTCGCCCGGCTGGCCGAGGCCATCGATGGGTGAGGCTGGGGCGGTCTCGGAACCGGCCCCGGCCAAGCTCAACCTCTTCCTGAGGGTGCTGGGCCGGCGGGAGGACGGCTACCACGATATCCGGTCGCTGATCGTGCCGCTGACCCTGGCCGACGGGGTCCAGGCCCGGCGGGCCGAACGGCTGCTGCTCACGGTGGTGGGTGAATGCGCCGCCGACGTCCCCAGGCGCGAGGACAACCTGGTGGTCCGGGCCGCCCGGGCACTGGCTGAGGCGGAGGGGCGTGAGCCTGCGGCCGAGCTCCTCCTGACGAAACAGATCCCCGTGGCCGCGGGTCTGGGCGGGGGCAGCGCAGACGCGGCGGCCGCGCTCCGGGCACTGGCGAGGCTGTGGGGTGTCGAAGGGAGGCCGGATCGCCTCCGTGAGGTCGCCGCCGGGATCGGCTCGGACGTGCCGGCCCTCCTCGAGGTCCGCCCGGCCCTGGTCCGGGGCCGGGGCGACATCGTCGAGCCAACCGAGTCGCCCCGGACCTGGTGGGTGCTGCTGACTCAGCCGTTCGGGGTCCGGGCCGCCGACGCGTACCGGTGGTGGGACGAGGACGGCGGCCAGGCCGGTCCCGATCCCGAGCCGATGCTGACGGCGATCCGGTCCGGGGAGCTCGAACGGGCCGGTTCCCTGCTCTCGAACGACCTGGAGGGCCCGGTGGCCGCCCGCCACGCCGAGGTTCGGGCGGCCAAGAACGGTCTTCTCGAGGCCGGAGCCCTCGGCGCGATCATGGTCGGGAGCGGGCCCTCGGTGGCGGGGCTGGTCCGTAGCGGGTTCCACGCGGAAGAGGTGGCCGCGGCCACCGGCGGCTTCGTCGTCGCCTCGCTCCACCGCGGCTAGGTCGGCGGCTTCTTGTCAGACCCGCTCGCTACGCTTGCTTCGTGTCAAGCCAAGAGCGGGCAGCACGCAAGACTCGGGCGGCTCAGCTCCGGCTTGCCGGTCTTTCGAGATCGCAGATCGCGCGCGCCCTTGGGCTGAAGAGCGGTGGCGGGGCGCTGGACCGCTGGCTTCGTGGAACCCCTGCACCGGAGTGGACGAAGCGTCCTCGCGCGAAGGACCACGTTCGGTGGCGGGCTGTTGAGCTGCGCCGCGAGGGCCGCTCCTACCGGGAGATCGAGGCCGTCCTCGGGGTATCCAGAAGCTCCCTGTCCCTCTGGCTGAAGGACATCCCGCTCACTGAGGAGCATCGTGCCGCGCTCGCCGACAGGAAGCGAGGGGCCGTCGTCAGGCGAGCTGCGGCCATCCGTGCTGCAAGTCGAGCTCGGGACCGACGGCTGGTTCAGGAAGCCGTAACCCAGATCGGCCAGGTCTCGGACGGAGAGCTCTTCATCGCTGGGGTAGTTGCGTACTGGGCCGAAGGCGCGAAGACGAAGCCATGGGGCCCGCGTGAGGGAGTCGAGTTCATCAACTCCGACCCGGGGATGGTGGTTCTCTTCCTCAGGTGGCTGGATCTCCTCGGTATCCCCAGGACCCAGCTGACCTACCGGGTATCGATCCATGAGGCGGCGGATGTGGATGGCGCACTCCGGTTCTGGTCGAAGATCGTCAAGGTGCCGCCTGGCGACTTCCGGAGGACATCATTGAAGAGACACAACCCTCGGACCGCTCGGAAGAACGTGGGAGACGGCTCCCACGGGTGTCTCACGGTTTCGGTCAAGAGGAGCACCGATCTCAACAGTCGCATCCGGGGCTGGTTCGAGGGAATCGTCGAGCCTTCCGAGGAGCTCATTTCCGCCGGAGCCCCGAACGGCGAAGTCTGACGCCCCGACTCGGCTACGCGATACTTGGAAGGCCGTCCTTCCGGGGTGGTGTAAGCAGGTGAGCACAGGGGCCTTTGAAGCCTCGAGTCTGGGTTCGAATCCCAGCCCCGGAGCTACGGGAACCGGACGAACTCGAAGTGGGTGCCGTCGGGGATCAGGAACTCACCGCCCCACTTGAAGCCCTGGGTCTCGAACGCCTCGACCACCCGACGATCGATGGTGGGCTGGCGGCCGGGCAGCCCCTGCGACACGTTGACGTCGATGGCGATCCCCCACGAGTGGTGTGACAAGCCGGTCCCGGGATCACGCCCGATGAACCGAGGGTAATAGCAGCCGCCGTAGTCACCGGGATCGACGAGGTGGCCGAGGTTCCGGGCCACCAGGTCCTCCAGGGCCGCCCGAACCATCGTGATGATCAGCCGGTGGCAGCGAATCTCGCCGAGGACGGGGACACGGGCCGTGCGGATGTTCGCTCGCACCCAAGACGGCTCCACCGCGACCGTCCCGTCCGGCCGCGGCGCCGCGGCGAACTCGCCGAACAGCTGCTTCACTCGCGACTGCGCCAG